>JAZFQY010000193.1:0-2418 GCA_036445355.1 Alphaproteobacteria bacterium | reverse complement strand
CATTTCACGCCCGACCACCATTTCGGCTTCGAGGCCGCGACCTGGTACTGGCACTTCGTGGGCGTGATCTGGCTGTTCCTTTACACTTGCATCTACTGGTGGGGCGGTACTTGAGGCGATACGCCACCGTGCGCAACGAGCACCTGCATTGTGCCTTCACCCGGTATGCCCTGGTGGTGATCTATGTCCTCTTCCGCCTGCGGCGGCGGCAGGCCGGGATATGAGCGCCTACCGCGACCTCGAGCGCCGCTTCCGCCGCCTGGGCGTGATCGGCGACGCCATCGGCCTGCTGCAATGGGACCACGCCACCACCATGCCCGAAGGGGGTGCGGAGGCGCGCGCCGAACAGCTGGCGACCCTGCGCGTGCTCGGCCACGAGCTCCTGACCGACCCGCAGCTGGCTGACCTCCTCGCCGCGGCGGACGAGGAGGACGGCGCGTGGCGCGCCGACCCCTGGGCGCGGGCCAATCTCAGGGAAATGCACCGCGTGCACGGCCACGCGACGGCGGTGCCGCCGGAGCTGATCGAGGCCGAGGCCAAGGCGAGCGCCGCCTGCGGGATGGCGTGGCGGCGGGCGCGGCCCGAGGACGACTATGCCGGCCTGGTGCCGGCCCTGTCCGAGGTCCTGCACCTCGTGCGCGAGATCGCGGCGGCCAAGGGCGCGGCCCTAGGGCTCGACCCCTATGACGCGCTCCTCGACGCCTACGAGCCCGGCACGCGGGCGGCGCGCCTGGACGCGATCTTCGCCGAGCTCGCCGGCTTCCTTGGCGATGCTCTGCCACGGGTGCTGGAGCGCCAGCGACAGAGTGCGCCGGCGCTCAAGCCCGAGGGGCCGTTTCCCGCGGACAAGCAGCGCGCCCTGTGCGAGCGGCTGATGCGCGCCGTCGGCTTCGATTTCTCTCGCGGTCGGCTGGATGTGAGCCATCACCCGTTCTGCGGCGGCGCCAGCGACGACGTGCGCATCACCACCCGCTATGACGAGTCGGACTTCACCTCGGCCATCATGGGCGTGCTGCACGAGACCGGGCACGCCATGTACGAGCTCGGCCTGCCCAAGGCCTGGCGCTACCAGCCCGTGGGCGTGGCCCGCGGCATGGCGGTGCACGAGAGCCAGTCGCTGTTAATCGAGATGCAGGCCTGTCGGTCGATGGAGTTCCTGCGCTTCGCCGCGCCGTTGATGCGCGACGATCTCGGCGGCGCGGGGCCGGCATGGGAGCCGGACAATCTCTACCGCCTGTACACCAAGGTCGAGCCCGGCCTCATCCGCGTCGACGCCGACGAGGTGACCTACCCGGCGCACATCATCCTGCGCTTCCGGCTGGAGCGGGCGCTGATCGCCGGCGATTTAGCGCTGGCCGACCTGCCCGGCGCGTGGCGCGACGCCATGGACGAGCTCCTGGGCATCGTGCCCCCCAATGACCGACTCGGGTGCCTTCAGGACATCCACTGGCCGAGCGGCGAGTTCGCCTACTTCCCGACCTACACCCTGGGTGCCCTCGCCGCAGCGCAGGTGTTCGCCGCCGCCAGGGGCGACCGGCCCGAGATCCTGCCCGCCATCGCAGGCGGCGACTTCGCGCCCCTCATGGCCTGGCTCGGCGAGCACGTGCACGCCAGGGCCTCCCTACTCGCCGCCGACGAGCTGATCAGGGAAGCCACCGGCAGTGCGCTGGACCCGGCTCACTTCGAGGCCCATATCGAGGCGCGGTATTTGGGCTGAGGCGCGCCGGTTGCCTGCCCGCGGGCACCGGGATAGTTTACCCTCCCCTTGGCAAGGGAAGGCCACCGTGCGCTATGTGAGCACCAGGGGTACGGCCCCGTCCCTCGACTTCGAAGATGTGCTGCTGACCGGCCTGGCCAGGGACGGTGGCCTCTACGTACCCGAGGCCTGGCCGCGCCTGGACAGCGACGATCTGCGCCGCCTGCGCGGTCGCCCCTATGTCGAGGTCGCGGCGCGGGTGATGCAGCCCTTCCTGGGCGACAGCATCGACGAGGCCGACTTCGCGCAGTTGGTCGAGGAGACCTATGCCGGCTTCGGTCATAGGGCGGTGGCGCCGCTGCGGCAGCTCGATGGCGATCTATGGCTCATGGAGCTGTTCCACGGCCCGACCCTGGCCTTCAAGGACTATGCCCTGCAGCTGGTCGGCCGCCTGTTCGATCGGGTGCTGGCGCGCCGCGGCCGGCGCATGACCATCATCGGCGCCACCTCCGGCGACACCGGCTCGGCGGCGATCGAGGCCTGCCGCGAACGCAAGGCGGTGGACATCGTCATCCTGCACCCGAAGGGCCGGACCTCGGAGGTGCAGCGCCGCCAGACAACGCCAAGATCCCTTCGGGTCCGATAGAGACGAGATGGCAGCGTCACCGTTTTGAGATGAAGCTGGTGAACCCAGCGAACAAACGGAAATACGATGTCATCGT
>JAZFQY010000192.1:0-12962 GCA_036445355.1 Alphaproteobacteria bacterium | reverse complement strand
ACAAATCTTGCTTCCCGGCTGTGCGATGAGGCTAAAGCCGGGCAGACCCTTATTAGCCAGTCCGTCAACGCAAAAGTAGAAGCCCTGGTGGTCTCAGAGCCGCTCGGAAACCTTACACTGAAAGGCTTTCACCGACCCGTCGCCGCATACAACATCGTTCGCCTGAAGGACTGATAGACAGACGCTAACAAACCGATCCTGTGGTCCGCGCCGCGCTCGCCCGGGAGGAATGCCATGCCCCGCACACTGTTCGCCATCCTGCTCCTCATTGCGCTGGCCCCTGCCCCGCAGGCTCGCGCCGAGGCGACGGTGCAGTACTACGCCGTGCCCAGCGGCGCCCGTCCCCACGACGTGGCACCCGCACCCGACGGCTCGGTGTGGTACACTGCCCAGCATCAGGGGGCGCTCGGCCGGCTCGACCCGGCCACCGGCGCGGTCGAACACATCCCCCTCGGTCGCGGCTCGCGGCCGCACGGGGTCATCGTCGGCCCCGACGGCGCGCCGTGGATCACCGATGGCGGGCTCAACGCCATCGTCCGCGTCGACCCGCAAAGCCGCGCGGTGAAAACCTATCCGCTGCCCCGGGACAGCGGCTACGCCAATCTCAACACCGCTACGTTCGACGGGCGCGGCGTGCTCTGGTTCACTGGCCAGAGCGGCGTCTATGGGAGGCTCGATCCGGCGACCGGCGTGGTCGAGGTGTTCGATGCGCCCCGCGGCCGCGGGCCCTACGGCATCGCCACCGCGCCCGACGGCAGCGTCTACTATGCCTCCCTGGCGGGCAGCCACATCGTGCGTATCGATCTCGACAGCGGCGCCGCGACCGTGATCGAGCCCCCGACCCCGAACCAGGGCGCGCGGCGGGTGTGGGCGGACTCTCATGGCCGCATCTGGGTCAGCGAGTGGAAGGCCGGCCAGCTGAGCGTCTTCGATCCGGCCGACGGGAGCTGGCGCAGCTGGCGCCTGCCGGGCGACCGGCCGCGCGCCTACGCCGTCTTTGTGGACGACACCGACACGGTGTGGCTGAGCGACTTTGGCGCCAATGCCATCCTCGGCTTCGATCTCGAGCGCGAGCGGTTCACGGCCTTCCCGAGCGACCGCGCCGGCGCGAGGGTGCGTCAGATCCTCGGCCGGCCGGGCGAGGTCTGGGCGCCCGAGTCCGGCACCGACCGGCTGGTGGTGATCCGCACGAACTGAGCCGCCCGCAACCGCATCCAGGGCACCAAACTTCACGGCGAGGACAGCTCGCGCACCATGCGCGGCACACCGCCTCAGATACAGCGCCCGCCGTCCACCTCCAGGCAGACGCCGGTGATGAATTTGGACTCGTCGGAGGCGAGGAACAGGGCCGCGTCGGCGATGTCGCGGGGTGTCGACAGCCCGCGTCGGCGATGTCGCGGGGTGTCGACGGCCGTCCCAGGGGCACGGTGGCGATGAAGGCGGCGCGCTTCTCCGGCGTGTCCCCGCCCATGAAGGTGGCCAAGAGCGGCGTGTCCCCCGCCACCGGGTTGAGGGCGTTGACGCGGATGCGGTCGGGGGCGAGCTCCAAGGCCATGGACCTGGTGAGTGTCGTCACCGCGCCCTTCGAGGCGTTGTACCAGGCGAGGCCGGGCCGCGGGCGCACCGCCGCGGTCGAGGCGATGTTGATGAACACGCCGCCGCCGCGCGCGCGGAACACGGGCACGGCGTGCCGGGCCGCGTGGTAGATGGCCTTGACGTTGACGGCGAAGATGCGGTCGAACTCCGCCTCCTCTACATCCAGCATCGACTTGTTGGTATGGGAAATGCCGGCGTTGTTGACCATTACGTCGAGGCGCCCGAAGGCGGCGAGCGCATGCGCGACCAGCGCCGCGACCTGATCGCCCTGGGCAACGTCGGCCTTGAAGTATTCGGCGCGGCCGCCTGCGGCGGCGATGTCGGCGGCGACGCGGCTACCGCCCGCCTCGTCGATGTCATCGACCACGACCGCTGCGCCCTCCTCGGCGAAGCGCCGGGCAATGCCCTCGCCGAAGCCCGAGCCGGCGCCGGTGACGATAGCCGCGCGTCCCTCGAGCCGCTTGCCGCCCTCAGCCATGGCGAACGGCGACCGTCTTCAGTTGGCTGTAGCCGTGAAGTGCCGCGAAGCCCTTTTCGCGGCCGATGCCGCTATTTTTGTAGCCGCCAAAGGGCAACTCCACGCCGCCACCGGCGCCGTAATTGTTGATGAACACCTGCCCGCATTCGAGGCCCTTGGCCATGCGCATCATGCGCCCGCCGTCGCGGGTCCAGACCCCGGCGGCGAGGCCGAACGCGGTACCGTTGGCGAGCTCGACCGCCTCGGCCTCGTCTGCGAAGCGGATGACGGCCACCGCCCGGTCCACATCCTCCTCGCCACCCCTGGCCACCCGGGCCAGCTCGCCGCCGTCCGACGGGTTGAGAACGGCGGAGCTCTGGCCCCCGGCCGGCGGGTGCCAGCGCCCGCCATAGAGGATTTCCGTCGCGCCCATGGCCGCCTCGCTGCGCGAATAAGCGCCTCACGCCTGTTGCAACCCTCCGTCAGCACCCGGCGCGAGTCAACCGAGCCCGCCTTCGGCCGCGATATCACCTCGAATTGAAATAAAACCAGTTCTCAACTGTATATCGTTGTGGGAGCGCGTTTCGCGCCCCAAGAACATTCGGCCAACCTAGAGGAGGAAACGATGCTCAAACGGACCGTGTTAGCGGCCGCACTCCTTACACTCGTCGCGACGCCGGTATTCGCCGGGCAGTGCCCGCGGCTGATGAAGGAGATCGACGCCGCACTGGCGCAGAACCCGCAAGTCGCGGCAGACGTTCTGACGCGGGTGAAGGAGTTGCGTGCCGAGGGCGAGACCCTGCACAAATCCAGCACCCACGGAGATTCGATCGGCGTGCTCAACGAGGCGAAAGGGCTCCTCGGCATCTGAGATTTTTTTGCGCCCGTGCTGCCGCCCCCTCGGCGGCGCGGGCGCACAAACAGCACAATAGCGAGCGAGCCTTGGCGCGCGACGTCGAGATCGTCGAGCATATCCCACACCTGAGGCGCTACGCCCTGGCGCTGCTGCGCGACCGTGACGCCGCCGACGATCTGGTGCAAGACTGCCTGGAGCGGGCCTTGAGTCGCTGGCGCCTGTTCCGCGGCGGCGGCAGTCCGCGCGCCTGGCTGTTCACCATCATGCACAATCTACATGTCAATGCCGTGAAAAGGCGCGCGGTCGGCGCGGCAGCCGTGGACGGCACCGCCAACGGCGTCAACGTGGCGCCAACGCAAGACCAACGCCTCGAGGTCTTGAGCGTGGCCAGGGCGCTCGAGCGGCTGCCGCCGGAGCAGCGTGAGATTGTGCTGATGATCGGCCTGGAGCAACTGAGCTATGCCGAGGCGGCGGCTGCCGTCGGCGTTCCCATCGGCACCGTCATGTCGCGGCTACACCGCGGTCGGGAGCGCCTCAGGTCCCTCATTGCCGACGGTAGCGAGCCACGGCTGACACGGGTGAAGTGACGTGCCATGAACGATGAACGTATCATCAGCAGCGACGACTTGCACGCCTATGCCGACGACCAGCTGCCGCCAGAGCGGCGGGCGAAGGTGGAGGCCCATCTCGCCGCCCATCCCGACGATGCGGAGCGCGTCGCCGAGTATCGTCGCATCAACGAGGAGCTGCACTCTCAATTCGATCCGGTCATGCGAGAGAGCGTGCCGGCCCGCCTGCGCGCCCGGCGCCGCCGCGGCGCGCCCGTGGCAGCGATCGCCGCAGGCCTCGCCGCCCTGCTGATCGGGGCCGGCGCCGGCTGGCTGCTGCGCGGCGAGCTTGTTGGCGATCAGGTCCGGACCGGGTCGAACCTCGCCGGCAGGGCCATGGCCGCGCATACGATGTACACGGCCGAGGTCCGACATCCAGTCGAGGTCTGGGCGGCGGAATACGAGCATCTGGTTCGCTGGCTGTCGAATCGCCTCGGCGGCGAAGTGACGGCGCCCGATCTCGAAGCCGCGGGCTTCACCCTGATCGGCGGCCGGCTGCTGCCCGGCGACGGCGGGCCAGCGGCCCAGTTCATGTACGAAAACGAGGCCGGCGAGCGGCTGACCCTGTACCTCAAACGCGGCGATCCCACCGACCGGGTGACCGCGTTTCGCTACCAGGCGGGCGAGAATGGCGATGTCATCTGGTGGATCGACGGCCCGATGGGTTATGCCCTGGCCGGACCGGGACCGCGCGGCAGGCTGCAGAGCCTCGCCCATCTGGTCCAGCAGAGCGTCAATCCATAGCCGATATCGGCCCCGCGATCCCCTTGCCCCGGCTCACAAAACTGGATGAGTTTATTCGCTCGCATGTGCTAGCATCGCCGCCATAGACGAATCAGGGGCTGGAAACGTCGGGCGGCGACTGCCCAAAAGCAACGAGAACCGAGACACTAGCAATCGATCATGGGCAGCTTGCCTGCGCCAGAAAACGCGTCGCCAGTGCGCGCGGCAGTGGTGGGAATCGGCCATTTCGGCGCCTATCACGCTGAGAAATATGCGCGCCTGGACGGCGTGCGCCTGGCCGCCGTAGTCGATATCGACATCGCCCGCGCGCGCGAGGTCGGCGAGCGCCATGACGCCCCCGTCTTCGCCGACTATCGGGCCATCCTCGATTCGGTCGACGCAGTGAGCATCGCGACGCCGGCCACCACCCATTACGAGATCGCCAAGGCGTTTCTCGCGCGCGGCCGACACGTGCTGGTGGAAAAGCCCATCGCCATCTCCCTCGCCGAGGCCGACGAATTGATCCACCTCGCGCGCCGCAACGACGTGGTGCTCCAAGTAGGTCATCAGGAGCGCTACTTCGTCGCCGAGCTGGACCTGCCGTCCCTGGTGCGCGGACCACGCAAGATCGTCTGCCGCAGGACGGGCCCCTTCACCGGCCGTGGCACGGATTGCAACGTCGTGCTCGACATGATGATTCACGATATCGACCTGGTGCATCAAATCGTGCAGTCACCGCCCGATACGGTTACAGGTTTTGCCGGCGCCGCCAACGGTATCCACGAGGATGAGGCGGAGGCGACCATCGGCTTCGCGAATGGCTGCACGGTGCGCCTGTTTGCGAGCCGTGTCTGCGACCAGCGCGAGCGCTCGATCCGCATCGTGTCGGCGGAGGGAACCCTGGACGTTGATTTCATCGCCCAGACGGTCGAACACCGGCGCAACGACCTCGAGGCGGCGGTCGCGGTGACGGCGCCCGGCAACGGTGCCGACAACGCCGCCCAGGATTTGGTGGCGAAGGAGATCGCGGCCTTCGTCACGTCGGTGCGCACCGGCGCCCCTCCTATCGTCGGCGGCGAGGATGGGCGCCGCGCCCTTAAGACCGCACTGTCGATTAACCGCAGTCTGCGGGCTTCGCCGTCGCGCGAGCCGGCGGAGCACTATGGCTGAGGCCCAGCCGGGCCATGCCGCGCCGCTGGCGGACGCGGGTGAAAAGGCCGCCGATGAACCCATCGCCTTAGTCGACATCGGGGCGCAGTACCGCCGTCTGAAGCCCGTCATCGACGCACGCATCGAGGCAGTGCTCGAGCGCGGCGCCTTCATCAACGGACCCGAGATCGACGAGCTCGAGCACGC
The DNA here is from genome assembly GCA_036445355.1 of Alphaproteobacteria bacterium. Lineage (GTDB taxonomy): Bacteria > Pseudomonadota > Alphaproteobacteria > UBA6615 > UBA6615 > JAZFQY01. The sequence continues at coordinate 7,366 of JAZFQY010000192.1, read as the reverse complement.
CCTCGCCGAACGTGCGAACTGCGCGGCGGCGGTTGGCGTCGCCAGCGGCACCGACGCGCTCGTGATCGCCATGCGCGGCGAGGGTATCGGTGCCGGCGACGCCGTGTTCGTGCCCACGTTCACCTACATGGCCAGCGCCAATGCCGTCCTCCTTGCCGGCGCCACCCCGGTCTTCGTCGATGTCGACGAGCGGACCTACATGCTCGACCCTGCTGACCTGGCGCGGCGCATCGATCACATCCGCCTGGACCGCCTGCTGCGGCCGCGAGCGGTGATGGCGGTGGATCTGTTTGGCCTGCCGGCGGACTATTCGGCGATCGAGGCGGTCGCGGCGCGCCACGGCATGACCGTGATCGCCGACGCGGCGCAGAGCTTCGGCGGCCGCCGCGACGGCCGGCCGGTCGGCTCCCTGGCCCCGATCACCGCCGTCAGCTTCTACCCTTCAAAGCCGTTGGCCTGCTACGGCGACGGCGGTGCCCTGTTCAGCGACGACGCGGCCCGCGCCGAACTCTGGCGCTCGCTGCGCACCCACGGCACCGGCGACGACCGCATGCAGGCGCAACGGGTGGGCATGAATGCCCGCCTCGACTCGATCCAAGCCGCGGTTTTGCTGGCGAAACTGACGGTGTTCGACGATGAGCTCGCGGCGCGGGAGCGCCTGGCGCGCCTGTATGACGCGCGCCTGGACGGCGAGGTCGTGCTGCCGCCACGGCCGGCGAATGCCGAGAGCGCGTGGGCGTTGTACTCGATCCTGACCGAGAACCGCGACGCCGTGGCGGCGGCCATGGCGGCGGCCGGCATCACGACCGCGGTCTACTACCCGCACCCGCTGCATCGCCAGCCCGCCTACCGCGAGCAGGCGCCGGTGGCGCCGCTGCCGGTCTCCGAGGCCCTGTCCCGGCGCATCCTGAGCCTGCCCATGCATCCCTATCTGGGCGAGGACCGGGCACATCGCATTTGCGACGTGCTGATCGACGCCATCCGCAGATCATAGCCGGCGTCTGGCTCAGCGCTCGCTGTCCACCAGCAATCGTTCGAGGAAGAACAGCCGGTCCTGGCCCCACAGGATCTCGCCCTTGTAGACGAAGGTGGGCACGCCGAAGACCCCGGCGGCGATGGCCAGGTCGCCGAACGCCTCGTAGCGCGCCGCCGTCTCCGGCTTCGCCGCCTCGGCCATGACGGCGTCGGCGTCTCCACCCGCCGTTGCGATGAGCTCGCGGATCACCGTTGGGTCTGCCAGGTCGCGCTGGTCGCGCCAGACGCCGTTGAGGACCACCTGCGCCATATCGATCGAGGATACGCCCCCGGCCGGAGCGGCGATGATGGCGAGGCTCGCCGGCCTGGTGTCGAAGGGATGGTAAGCCGGCTGAATGTTGAGCTCGGCGCCCAGATCGTCGCGCCAGCGGCGCAACTCCTGCAGCCGATAGGTCAGGCGCTCGGGCGAGCGCTCGGACAAGGGGACGCCACCCGTGGCCGGCATGGTCCTGGCCGTATCGATGGACATGACGTTGATGCCGACGCCCGCCGTCCGCGTCATTTGGATCAGGCGGCCGATGGCCAGATAGGTCCAGGGCGAGCCCGGCGACAGGTAGAAATCGATCGCAGCCATGCCGCGAACCCTCCTCCTTGCGGCCGCAGCGCGACCTCATCACCGGCATATCGACGCGGCAATGTCAAACCGAACGGCCCCGTCCGGCCGCCCCTCGGCCACGGTCGTACCGCCATGCCGTTCGACGGGCGCTGGCGGCCGCGATATCATCCGCGCCACGGGACCAGGAAGCGAGCCCATGAAGATTTGCATTGTCGGGGCCGGCGCCGTCGGCGGCTTTGTGGGCGTGATGCTGGCGCGCGCCGGCCACGAGGTGAGCCTGGTGGCGCGGGGCGCCCACTTGGCGGCGATGCGTGCGGGCGGCGTCCGTCTGGAGACCGGCGGCAAGACCCTGACAGCGCATCCGGCGGTGAGCGACGACCCGGCCGCGTTCGGTCCCCAGGACATTGTCATCCTGTCCGTCAAGGCGCCGGCGCTGTGCGACGTCGCGCGCCGGATCGGCCCCCTGCTGGGACCCGAGACGCCTGTCGTGACGGCCATGAACGGCCTTCCCTGGTGGTTCTTCACCGGCTTCGCGCACGAATTCGGCGACCGCGTGCCGGCCTGCATCGACCCCGACGGTGGGCTCGCGGAAAGCATCGCGATCGAGCGCATCATCGGCTGTGTGGTCCATCTCGGCTGCTCGGTGCCGGAGCCGGGCGTGATCCGGCACGGCGCCGGAAATCATCTCATCCTGGGCGAGCCCTCGGGTGAGGCCAGCGAGCGCGCCGAGTGCCTGGCGGCGGCACTGACCGGGGCCGGCTTCGGCGCCGCGGTGAGCCCGCGCATCCGGCAGGACTACTGGCTGAAGCTGCTCGGCAATTTCAATTTCGGGCCGGTCAGCGTGCTCACCGGCGCCACCAATGAGGAGATCGCTTCCGATCCCGGCGTGCGCCAGTTCCTCGCCGCGACCATGGCAGAGGCGATCCGGGTCGGCGAGCGCTTCGGCCTCGAGCCGGGCATGAGCATCGAAGAGCGCATCGACCTCGGCGCCGCCCTGGGCGCATTCAAGACCTCCATGCTTCAGGACTTCGCCAAGGGACGGCCGTTGGAGATCGACACCATCGTCAAGGTCGTCGCCGAGATGGGCGCCATCGCCGGCGAGCCGACACCAATGGTCGACGCCATGCTGGCCCTGCTGGCACAGAAGGCGCGGCTGGCGGGGCTCTATGGCGGCGCGGCGGGCGGCTGAGGCCATGTGGGACGGCGTCTGGATCAACGCCCGCCTGGCGACGATGCAACCGGGGGCGCCCTACGGCGCCATAGAGGACGGTGCTCTCGCCGTCGAGGACGGGCACATCGCCTGGGTCGGCCCGCGCAATGCACTGCCGGGGGATCCGCAGAAGCTCGCCCGCTCCGTCCATGACGCCGGCGGGCGCTGGATCACGCCGGGGCTGATCGATTGCCACACCCATCTCGTCCATGCCGGCACCCGGGCGCGGGAGTTCGCCATGCGCCTGGAGGGCACGAGCTACGAGGACATCGCCCGCGCCGGCGGCGGTATCCTGGCGACCGTGCGCGCTACCCGCGATGCCAGCGAAGAGGCGCTGGTCGCCCAGTCGCGTCCGCGCCTGAAGGCGCTCGCCGCCGAGGGCGTGACGACCGTGGAGATCAAGTCGGGATACGGCCTCGACGTCGAGACCGAGTTGCGCATGCTCGCCGCCGCCCGGGCCCTGGGGCGCGAATGCGGCGTCCGCGTCCGGCGCACCTTTCTCGGCGCCCACGCCATCCCGCCGGAATACGGCGGCGACGCGGATGGTTATATCGAGCTTGTTTGTGCGGAGGTTCTGCCGCGGGTCGCGGCAGAGGGCCTGGCCGACGCCGTCGATGCCTTCTGCGAGACCATCGCCTTCACGCCGGCGCAGGTCGCGCGCGTGTTCGCGGCCGCCCAGGCGCTGGGCCTGCCGGTGAAGCTGCACGCCGACCAGTTGTCGAACCAGGGCGGCGCGGCACTGGCCGCGCGCCACGGCGCGCTTTCGGCCGACCATCTGGAATACGCCGACGAGGAAGGGGTGCAGGCGATGGCCGCCGCCGGGACGATCGCGGTGCTGTTGCCGGGTGCGTTCCATTTCCTAGGCGAAACGCACCGCCCACCGGTGGCGGCTTGCCGGCACTATGGGGTGGCGATGGCGCTGGCGACCGACTGCAACCCCGGCAGTTCGCCGGTCACCTCGCTGCTGCTGATGTTGAATTTGGGTTGCACACTGTTCGGGCTGACACCGTCGGAGGCGCTGGCCGGCGTCACGCGCAACGCCGCCGGCGCCCTTGGCCTTGCCGACAGTGTCGGCATGCTGGCGCCCGGCCTCGCCGCCGATTTCGCGCTATGGGACGTGGACGACCCGGCGGAGCTCGCCTACCACATCGGCCTCAATCCCTGCGCCGGCGTGGTCATCGGAGGCAAATCGGCGGACAGCAAGGAATAGAATCTAGTGGGCGCCGTACTGAATGTAGTCCGACCAGACCCGCTCGAGCGCACGCAACAAGTCGCGCCCCTTGTCGGACTCGTTGCCACCATCGAGTTTGAGCAGGCTCTCGCCGTGGCGGGACTCCATTTCCGACAGACGCGAACACAGATCGAGGCCCTTCTGGGTGAGCTTCAGTTTCACCGAACGGCGGTCGCGTTCGGACCGGTGCTGTTCGACATAGCCGGCGTCGACGAGCTGGCGCACGTTGTAGGTCACGTTCGACCCGACGTGATAGCCGCGTTCGACCAGCTCGCGGATTGTCATTTCCGAGTGCTGCACGTTCATCAGCAGGAGTGCCTGCACGGCATTGACCTCCTCGACGCCAAGCTTGCTCAGCTCGAATCGAATGACGTCGAGATAGCGGCGATGCAGCCGCTCGATCAGGCGCGTGACTTCCGAGTATGCGTTAATACCACTTCTCCCGCTTAGAATTCGCACAAAGTATATTTACCATCCCAGTCTTTATCAATTCATAATCTGCCCTCGACACCACTCTTCCAGTCGTCGACTTCGGAATGTATCCCGAAATTTGGACAGCGCCGGGCCCTATCCTTACCGCAGTGCCGCGGCCTGCCGCCGGCCAGGCGCGGCCGCCGCGCCGACGACGGGCAGCGCGTGCGCCCTGCCCACCTGCACCGTGGCCCGCCATTAGGTCTCCGCCTCCGATACACGCCGGCGAAACAGGCCGCGGCGTTGCTGCGCCCCGCCCAACAATTCATCGACTATCTCTCGCAGCCCGCGTGTCAATTTGGAACGCGAGGCGACCTCGCTCACGGGCTGACCGCCACTGGAAGCGGCGCCGGCAGCGTCCGGATCGTCTTGCAGGTGACGGTCGACGGACCTTTGGAATCCGCGCTCGAACTGCTTGACGGTTAGACCCCCGCCACGATTTCCGCCGACCCGGTTGAGGATGATGCTGAGCTGCGACTTGGGCGCCTTCTCCTCGCAATATGCAGACAACCGCGCGGCGTCGCGCATGCTGGCCAGGGAAAGATCGGAGACGAGCAGGACGCGGTTCGCCGTCGCCAGGACGCTTTCATTGTCATGGCAGAATGAACGTGGAATATCTATCCACACCCAGTCATAACCGCGTCGCACTTCGGCCAGCATGATGTCGAGCGACTCGTGATCGAATGTGGCTTCGGAGCCGAGCTCGTGCTCCGAGGCGAGCACCGACAGGCGCTCGCTCTTGGGCAGCATCGAGCGCGCGATGAACAGGCTGTCGACCCGCTCGGGATGTTGCAGCACCTCGATCAGCCCGCCGGCCGGCACGAGGTCGAGGGCGAGGGCGGTGGTGCCGTAGTTTAGGTCGAGGTCGATCAGGGCCACCTTCTTGCCGCGCTCCTCGGCCATGATCCAGGCGGCGTTGACCGCGATCGTACTGGCGCCGACGCCGCCGCGGGCACCGATCACGCAAACGACCTCGGCAAGCCGCTCCGTCTCGGGCTGGTCCGAGATGGTCTGCGCCGGCCTGAGGGCGGCCGCCAACAGCGCGTCTTCGAGCAGCTCGACCGAGACAGGCTTGATCAAATAGTCGGCCACGCCGGCATTGATCAGCTCCCGGTACAGGAACACGTCGTTGACGGTGCCGAGGGCGACCAACTCGGTCTCCGGGCCGCATTTCTCGGCCAACTGCATCAGGGATTGTTTCGGGTTCTCGTCGTCACCCAGATCGACGGCAAGCAACTGCGGCGATTGCTGGCTTGCCACATGGGCGATGGCCGCCGCCAGGCCGCCATCGACAACCAGCGCCCCGGGCCAGTGGCACCGCGCTACCTCCATCATCGCCTGCTTCGTGACCTCATCGGCGGCAAAGGCGGCGAAGGTGACCCCCGTACCGGGAGCGGCCTGTATATCCTTCGAACTCTCGAGCGCGCTCATTGGCGAGCCGAATCCCTTTCGGGCTAGATGACCTCGTCGGAGCAGGGACGCCCGGATGCGAGTGCCCCCACCATGCGGCCGGCGCGCCACGGCGCAGCCAAACGCGGCCGAACCCGGGGATCGGCCACACTCGGACTCACACGGCGGCGCGCCAAAGGCTACCAACCAAACGGTTAATAATGTGCCTCCGCCACGCGCTCCGCCGCCGGAGCCGTGGTCGGCGGAGGGCCACCTAGCCGGCGCCGGCGAGCCTGAGGGCGACCACGACCAGGCCGCCGGCGAGGATTGCGACCGAATTCGGGACCGCGGCCGCGGACTCGCCGCCGATGGCCAGCACGCCGGCCTCGGCCCAGGCGCAGGAGCGGGCAAACCGGCCCCACGCCCTCAGCCCGAAACTGGTCAATCCCGGGGTGACCAGCACAATGAGGAGCAGAGGCGCCAGCAGGCTGGTACCCGCCCACAGGGCGGTCAGCGCGAGCATTTCGAGCTCGGCTCTGGCGACCCAGCGGCGGGCCACAGGCACGGCGCCCACGCCCAGAACGATCGCGGCGGCGAGCAGGCCACCACGCCAGTCGATCGTGGCGGCGGCGCCCAAGACGTGGACCGGGTACAGGACGACCCCGGCAAGACACAGACGGCCGGCGATCGGGACGCGCTGAACCTCGCCCAGTGCGGCAAGGGTCAGGAGCATGGCAATCAGCGACAGTGTCGTGAGTTGCGCGGGCTCGGCAATGATCATGGCGAATCTCCGGAATGCTTGGCATTTGTCGCGATCCGCGTAGATACGGGGTGCGGCGCGTCTGTGCCGCGCCGCTATCGGGCGCTTGCCTTACCGGTTGAGCGTTACGGCCCGGTGAAGGTAGACGGCGCACTCACCGTCCCGCCGGCGCGGTCGACGACCACAGCGAACATCGTATCGAGGGGAACGCCCATCAACGACAGCGCGCTTAAGGCGGCGAGCAGGATGAGAGCTGCGAGTAGGCCACGCTCGATGGTGACGGCGCCGGAACCGTCCGGGAGTAGACGCATTGCGAGAGCGTGCATATCAGACCTCCAGTGGACGCTGACGATCCAGGTAAATATCCGCGGTAAGCATTAAAGAGGCGTTAATTTTCTAGATTCTATTCCACGCAAACAAATAAAAAAGAGGCATATTCATAAACCTGTACTATTAATGACAAAGTGGTTGCATAGTACAACTCGAATTACCCACAAAATATGTGCATTTTTCCTGAGATAATACTTCGAATATTTCTCAAGGATCGCTGCAATTTGCCGACATTGCCTTCGGCGCGGACGCGCCGCCCCGCTGCCGTCGCCCACGCGCGTGTCGTGCTTTGTCCCGAGCCCGAAATTCGATTGATCGAATTCCGGGTTCAAGGGGACACAACTATACGATTCTCGTGTGATTCAGCTTCCGAAGCTCGGCACA
>JAZFQY010000191.1:0-3794 GCA_036445355.1 Alphaproteobacteria bacterium | reverse complement strand
CCCCACCCGTCTCCGCCAGGACCTTCGTGATCGCCGCCGTCAGCGTCGTCTTGCCGTGGTCAACGTGACCGATCGTTCCAATGTTGCAGTGCGGCTTCGTCCGCTCAAACTTCGCCTTCGCCATGATCCCTGAACTTCTTCCCGCATGTGATGTCGACCCCTGCCGGCGTGCGGCCGAGGCAGCGCGAATGTGGAGCGGGTGATGGGAGTCGAACCCACGTCACCAGCTTGGAAGGCTGGGGCTCTACCATTGAGCTACACCCGCCGGGGCCAATTCGCCGCGCCCACAAGTGACCCCGTGTCCGCGCCCGCGCGTTCGCCAACCGACCCCCGCCAAGGCAACGCCAGGTGCGCCACGCACCCGTGCCGCCGGACCGTGCCGCCGGACCGTGCGCCATCGTTGGTGCAACTTTAGATCTCCAACCCTTGGACTGCGCGCCCCGACGGGGCGCGGCTGGTGGAGGGGGTTGGATTCGAACCAACGTAGGCTCAGCCAACGGATTTACAGTCCGTCCCCTTTAACCACTCGGGCACCCCTCCTTGGAAGCCGCGTGTGACATTGGGAATTCGGCGCCGGCAGCGCCGCGAACTATGAGATTTTGCACCCGATTGTCAACGCCAAAACGGCAACAAGCATCGCCCTGCCCCACCTCCCCGATGCGGTTCGGCGCGAACAGGGGTGCTTGTCCACTCGCTCTCACCCTAATAATAGGTGTCCCCATGGCCCAACGCAAGCCTTCTCGGCCCCCGCGGCCGCCCGGCCGCCGCCACGGCGCCCGCACCGCCCCGCCGCGGCGCCGCGACGGCGGGGTCTGGCTCTATGGCCACCACGCTGTCGGCGCAGCCCTCGCCAACCCGCGGCGGCGGGCCCATCGGCTGCTGCTCGCCGGCGCCTGGGAGCCCCCGGCGAGCACGCCGGCGCCCGAGCGGGTCAGCCGGGCCGAGCTGGAGGCGATCGTCGGCATCGGCGCCGTGCACCAGGGGGTGGCCCTTCTGGTCGATCCCCTGCCGCCGGTCACCTGCGCCGACATCTGCAGCGCGTGCGGGGCCGATGCCGTCGCCGTCGTCCTCGACCAGGTGACCGACCCCCAGAATGTCGGCGCCGTGCTGCGCGCGGCGGCGGCGTTCGGCGCCGCCGCGGTGGTGGTCCAGGACAGGCGCGCACCGCCGGTCACCGGCGCCCTGGCCAAGGCCGCCTCCGGCGCCGTCGAGCACGTGCCCATGGTGCGGGCGCTCAACCTGACGCGGGCCCTGGACGAGCTCAAGGCGGCCGGCTTCTGGTGCCTCGGCCTCGATCCCGGCGCCGCGGCGAGCCTCGCCGACGCAATCGGCGGTGGCCGCACAGCCCTGGTCCTCGGTGCCGAGGGCAAGGGCCTCCGGCGTCTGACCCGCGAGACCTGTGACGCGCTGGTGCGCCTGCCCACCACCGGCCCGGTGCAGAGCCTCAACGTCGCCGGCGCCGCCGCCGTCGCCCTCTACGAGCTTGTCCGCCAACGGCGCCACGGCTAAGTTGACGCCGCGTCGCATCCCAACGGCATTCGGCACGGGCTTGCCGGCGTAGCTCAACTGGTAGAGCAACCGCCTTGTAAGCGGTAGGTTGCGGGTTCGAGTCCTGCCGCCGGCACCATCCGGGACACTGTTCCCAGAGCAGATCCGGGTCGATGAGAGCAGCCTTGGGCGATTCATTGACCCGGTGAATCTGCTCTAACTATTTGATATAAAGTGGATTCACGTGATCGATCAGGACCGCTGAGCGGCCTCGATCGATCACGTTCCGCTCTCGGGCGTGGCCTCCTTCGGCCAGCGCCGGTGCAGCCACATCCACTGCTCGGGGCGGGCGCGGATCCAGGCCTCCAGGCGCCGGTTCGCGGCCGCCATAAGCGCCGCCTCGTCGGCCCGGCGGTCGTCGCCCGGCGGCACGCTCAGCGGCGGCTCCACCGTGACCCGGAAGGCGGTGCCGTCCAGGCGCTCGACCCGCATCGGCACGGCAGCGGCGTCGAAGCGCCGCGCCAGCCGCGCCAGGGCGGTCGAGGTCATGGCCGGGCGGCCGAAGAACGGGATCGGGCGGCCGCGGTTCATGCGCTGGTCGACGAGCAGAACCGTCTGTCCGCCACCCTCGAGGATCTGGGCGATCCGGCGCATGCCCGAGGAACGCACGCGAACGCCCACATACTCGGCGCCGTTCGCCCGCTGCATCCAGCGCGCCAACCACTCGATGCCGGGATTGTTGAAGGGCCGGTAGGCCATGCAGGGATCGAGGCCGTGGCGCTGCGCCGCCATCAGGATCGCCTCCCAGTTCGCCAGGTGGCCGCCGAAGAGCAGCACCGGCCGGCCAGCGCGGCGCAGATCGTCCAGAATGTGGCCGCCGGTCACTTGCACGCGGTGGGGCTGACGCCGGAGCTTGGCGAGGTGGGCATACTCGACCCCGACCCGACCGATATTGTCCCACATGCCGGCGACGATGCGCGCCAGCCGTACGTCGTCGATGTCGGGGAAGACGCGGCGCAGGTTGGCGGCGGCGCGCCGGCTGAGCGCCGTGTGCGGCCCCACGGTGCGCAGCAGCCAGCCGCCGATGGCGGCGGCCATGTCCAGGGGCAGGGGGCGCAACAGGCCGAAGAGGACCAAGCAGGCCACGGTCTGCACCAGATAGGCCGCTTGACGCGCAATCCGGGGGCGCCCGGAGCGGACGCGATCAACCATGGCCCACGGCCGCGAGGCCCGCCGTGCTATTCTGGAGGATCGTGCGGGCGCGGCTGCGTTGCCCTTGATTCAAAAGGAGATATTTGCGCTTCTTGATTCGGAACAATGCTTGCGCAAGGCCGGCTGACGACCCATATCCAAGGGCAATTCCAGCATCGCCGTACCCCATCATGAAACGGGAGGGATCCCTCGCGTGTCGGTCGTTCATCACGAAATCCAGATCTCCGGCGAAGCGGTGGCCCAGGTCATCAGCCTCGGCCAGCGAGTCGTCCTCTACACGACCTGCCCCGAATTGCGCTCTCTGGACGACAAGATATTCGAGACCCTCGCCGACGCCCGCAGGGCTGTATACGAGAAGGCGGCCGAAGGCGCCACCACCCGGCCGGCCGCCGCCTGAGGGGCGCCGGCAAGCCCGGCCGCCGGGTCGCCGCGGCGGCATTTTCCCACTGAACCGATCGGCTACCGCGCGCGGCGCGAACAAACCTTCACGCCAAGGCCACTCGCTTTTGAACAGCGGGCAATAGGTTTGCCCAGAGCCCGACGCTAAACTTTGCCGCACACTCGGCGAGCCGGAATTTTTCTTCGTCACGGGTGTTAATGGGCGTGAGGACAGAAATGTTTGGGGAGGGAACAATGAAATCGCAAAATCTTCTCGCCGGCGCACTGGCGTTGGCGATGCTGATGGGCTTCGCCGCCGCGGTCAACGGCCAGGAGCAGGGTCCGGCCGCGCGAAAGGCGCTGATGACGTCGAACGTCCAGGCCTTCGGCGCGATCCAGGCAATCGTCGGCGGCGAAGGCGGCGTCGCCGATGCGGTGGCGCATGCCACGACCATCAACGACAACGCCAAGCGAATTCCGGTCGTGTTCGATGGCGGTGTCGGCACCGGCGAAACCCGCGCCAAACCCGAGATCTGGACCGATTGGGACGGATTCCTAGCCGCCGCCGCGCGGCTGGAGGAGGAAAGCGCGAAGCTCATCGAAGCTGCCAATTCCGGCAATCTGGAGACCCTGACGGCGCAGTTCGGCGCCCTGGGCAAGAACGCCTGCGGCGCCTGTCACAACGCCTATCGCGGGCCGCGGACCTGACCGCAGGG
>JAZFQY010000190.1:0-2876 GCA_036445355.1 Alphaproteobacteria bacterium | reverse complement strand
AGGCGCGCATCTCGCCGCTGCTGGTGGCGTCGACCACCAGCAGGGAGACCGGCCCGTCGCCCTGGACCTGGAGGGTGAATACGCCGTCGAACTTGAGTGCGCTGGCCAGTACCGCAGTCAACGCCAGGGCCTCGGCGACCAGCCGCGCCACCGGATCCGGGTAGTCGTGGCGGCGGATGATGTCGTCCACCAGGGGCCCCAGGCGCACGATGCGGCCGCCGATGCCCGGCCCATCCGGTCCCGACGGGCCGAGCCGGAACGGCTGCACCACGTCGTCGCTTGGGGCTGCGGCCGGCTCAGGCATTGTCCGGCTCGCCGACCAGGCACCAGTAGAGGATGGCCTTCTGGGCATGCAGTCGGTTCTCCGCCTCGTCCCACACCACCGACCGGGGACCGTCGATCACCGCTTCGCTGACCTCCTCGCCACGGTAGGCCGGCAGGCAATGCATGAATATGGCGTCGGGCTTGGCCAGGGCCATCAGAGTTTCGTCGACCCGGTAGGCCGCAAGCAGGTTGTGGCGCGTGGCCACCGTCTGTTCGTCGCCCATGGAGACCCAGGTGTCAGTGGCGACGCAGTCGGCGCCGGCGACCGCCTCCTCGGCCCGGTCGAACAAGCTCACGCGGCCGCCGCGCTCCGCCGCCCAGTCGACCACCGCCGGCGGTGGACGCAGGGACGCAGGCGTGGCAATGCGAAAGTCGAACCCGAACTGCACCGCGGCGTGCATCCAACTCACCACCATGTTGTTGCCGTCGCCGCTCCAGGCCACGGTGCGGCCTGCAATCGGGCCGCGCTGCTCCTCGAACGTCATGACGTCGGCCATCACCTGGCAGGGATGAGAGACGTCGGTGAGGCCGTTGATTACCGGCACCGAGGCGTGATGTGCCAGTTCGTGCAGCTTGTCGGCGCCGTTTGTGCGCAGCATGATGACGTCGACATAGCGCGACAGTGCGCGCGCCGTGTCCGCCACCGTTTCGCCGCGGCCGAGATGGGTGCCGGCACTTTCCAATACCACCGCGTCGCCGCCGAGCTGGTGCATCGCTACCTCGAACGATACGCGCGTACGCGTGCTCGGCTTTTCGAAGATCATGGCCAGGGTCTGACCCGCTAGGGGTCGCTCGCCGGTCAGCTTCTCGCCGCGCTTGACGGCGGCGGCGAAATCGATGATCCCCCTGAGCGTCTGCGCCGGCAGACGGTCGAGATCGAGGAAATGGCGTGGCGCCGTCATCACTCAGGCGAGGGCGCGGCAGGCGCGGTCGAGGATATGGATGCCGTCCTCGACTTCGGCCTCGCCGATAATGAGCGGCGGCACGACGCGGACCACGTTCTCCGCCGCCGGCGCCAAGAGAAGGCCGAACTCGCGCGCCTTACCGGCGAAGTCCGTGTTGCGATGTGTCTCCGACAGCCTGAGCCCGAGCAGCAGGCCGAACCCGCGCACCTCGGCGATGATCGTCGGGTAGCGCGCCGCCAACGCCTCCAGTTCGGCGCGCATCCGCCCGCCGATCCGCTCGACCCCGGCGAGGAAGCCGTCGGCCAGCATCACGTCGAGGACAGCGCCGGCGACCGCCATCGCCAGCGGGTTGCCGCCGAAGGTGCTGCCGTGACTGCCGGGGGTGAGCGCCGCCGCCGCCTTCTCCACCGCCAGCACGGCGCCGCAGGGAAAGCCGCCGGCGATGCCCTTGGCCGCGGCCAGGATGTCGGGCGCGATACCCGCCCACTCATGGGCGAACAGCCTGCCGGTGCGGCCGAAGCCGCTCTGCACCTCGTCGAGGATCACGAGCAGGTCGAATTCGTCCGCCGCCGCGCGGATGCCGCGCAGGAAGTCGGCGTCGGCGCTGCGCACGCCGCCTTCGCCCTGCACGGGCTCGACCAGGATCGCCGCCGTCTCGGGCCCGATGGCGGCGCGCAACTCGTTGAGATTGCCGAAGCTCACCTGGTCGAAGCCCTCGAGCGCGGGGGCGTAGCCCTCCAAGTATTTCGGATTGTTGGCGGCGGCGAGGGCGGCGAAGGTGCGGCCGTGGAACGCGCCTTCGGCGGTGATGATCCGGTTGCGCTCGGGCCGGCCGTTCACGAAGTGATAGCGGCGCGCCATCTTCAGCGCCGCCTCGACCGCTTCCGCGCCCGAGTTGCAGAAAAAGACGCTGTCGGCAAACGTCGCCGCCACCAGCCGCTCGGCGTAGCGCTCCTGCTCCGGAATCCGGAACAGGTTGGAGACGTGCCACAGCCGGCCCGCCTGCCGGGTCAGAGTCTCGACCAGGTGGGGATGGGCGTGACCCAGGGCGTCGACGGCGATGCCGGCGGCATAATCCAGATAACGCCGCCCGTCGGTCGATGTGAGATATGCACCCTCGCCGCGCTCGAAGGCGACGTCCACACGGGCGTAGTTGGGCAACAAGGCTGGTATCAAGAGCCGGCTCCCGTCGGCTTGCCGCGCCGGCCGGCGCGCATCACCTTGGGCGCGCCGCGCCAAAGGGCCGAGACTATCGAGAAACCGCCGTGCGGAGTCAACGCAGCCCTAGAGCAGATTAACCGGGTCGATGAGTATCGCCTTGGGCAATTCATCGACCCGGTTAATCTGTTCTAACTATTCGATATAGAGCGGATTCACGTCTTGAGCTTGTAGCCGCTGGCAAAGAGGCGAAACGTCGCCGCGTAAAGCGCCGCGTTCACCGCCAGCACCACCACGATGCCGAGCAGTGGATCGGTGTCGACATGACCGATGAAACCGCCGCGGAAGCCGTCAATCAGAAAGAAGAACGGATTGAAATGGGCGGCGAGCTGCAACCACTCCGGCAGGCGCTGGATCGAATAGAATGTGCCCGAGAGAAACGAGAACGGCATGATCACGAAGTTCGTCACCGCCGCAATGTGATCGAAC
>JAZFQY010000189.1:0-4804 GCA_036445355.1 Alphaproteobacteria bacterium | reverse complement strand
GATGGACGACAAGGACGATGGCACTCATGTCAAACCCTTGCGGACCGCGTGCCGGACCGCGGTGCGCACGGCGCTATGTAATGCCTCGGCAGGGCCATGGCCAGGGGTAACTTCTGCGTGTCCGGAGGCTCCCCCGTGGGCGCCTAGGAACCGGGGCAGGCGCGCGCGATGGCCCAGAAATCCTCGGCATTGAGGCTGGCGCCGCCGACAAGGGCGCCGTCCACATCCGCCACCGCCATCAGCTCATCGGCGTTGGCCGGCTTCACCGAACCGCCATAGAGCACGCGCACCCCCTGGTCGCCGATCCGGGCAGCCAGACGGGCGCGGATATGGCCGTGGGCCTCGGCCACCTGCTCGAGCGTCGGCGTGCGCCCGGTGCCGATGGCCCACACCGGCTCATAGGCGATCACCGTGTTGGACGGGCCGATCCCGTCCGGCGGCAGGGAACCCTCGATCTGCGCCGAGAGCACGTCCAGGGTGCGCCCGGCGTCACGCTCGGCCTCGGTCTCGCCGATGCAGACGACGGCAACGAGCCCGGCGGCATGCGCGGCGTTGGCCTTGGTCCGCACCAGCGCGTCGCTCTCGCCTAGACCGTGCCGGCGCTCCGAATGGCCGAGGATGACGTGGCTGGCGCCGGCGTCGGCGAGCATGGGCGCGGATATGTCGCCGGTGAAGGCACCCTCCGCCTCGCCGTGGCAGTCCTGGCCGCCGACGGCGATGGGGCTGTCGGCAAGCTCCGTCGCCACGGCGCCCACAAGTGTTGCCGGCGGGCACACCAGCATGTCGAAGGGCATCGCGCCGGCGGCGGCGCGCTGGCGCTCGAGCGCACGCACGAGGGCCATCGCGTCGGCCATACGCCCGTGCATTTTCCAGTTGCCGGCAATCAGCGGCCGGCGCGTTGCGGTGTCTTGCGGCACCCTGCCCTCCCCGCTGCCGCCGGCCCTCATGGGCTGTCTCGCCGAACCTCTTAGCACAGGCCATTTGGCCTCGCCAGTTGCGCCGGGATTCCGCCTTGCTGCTTGTGGGGGCCACTTCTATGATGCGCGCCGCCGCGCAGGCGGCGAGACGACCTCACGAGCCGATGGACGGACCATGGCGCTGCAGTCGCTTCGCAGGGGCGCCAAGAGCTGGGTATTCAAGGGCCTGCTGATCGTGCTGGCGATCAGCTTCGCCGCATTCTTCGGCGTCACCGGCAATCCCTTCCGGCGGGTGGTCTCCCTGATCGAGATCGGCGACGTCGATATCGACGCGCAGACCATGATCCGCGAGTATAACCGCGAGCTGCAGTCGGTCACGCGCCTGTTCGGCGGCCAGATCGACCCGGATCTCGCGCGCCGCATGGGGCTGCTTGACCAGACGATACGGCTGATCGTCACGCGCACCCTGTTCGACGTCGCGGCGCGCGACACGGGCGTCGTCGCGACGGATGATCAAATCCGTGCCGTGATCACCGCCAGCCCCCAATTTGCGAGTCAGTCCGGCGGCTTTGACCGCCTGGCCTTCGAGAACTTCCTGCGGCGCAGCGGCTACAGCGAGGCCGGGTTCGTCGAGATCACTCGTCAGGACATGGTGCGCAGCCAATACCTCGACGCCCTTCATGCGGGCGTCGGGGCACCGCGGACACTGACCGACACGCTGTTCCGCCACCGCGAGGAGCGGCGCGTGGCCGAGGTCGTCGAGCTCCGCAATGACGACATAACCGGCGTCGGCGAGCCCGGTGAGGCCGCTATTGCGGCCTACTACGACGACAATCCGCGGGAATTCACGGCACCGGAGTACAGGGCGCTGACGGCGGCCTACCTGACCCTGGCGCAATTGGCGGAGGACATTGCCGTCTCCGAGGAAGAGATCGCCGAGGCTTATGAGTCGCGTCGCGTCCAATACGAGCAGCCGGAGCGGCGCCAGATCGACCAGATCGTGTTCGACGACGAGGAAAGCGCCCGCAAGCTGCTGGCACTGGTCGCCGGAGGCACGGCGCTCGAGGCGGCGGCCGAGGAGGCCGGCGCCGGGGCGCCGGTGAATCTGGGCACGCTCAGCCGCGCCGAACTGCCCCTGCCGGAGCTCGCGGAGGCCGCCTTCGCGCTCGAGGCGGGGGCCGTGGGCGGGCCCGTGGCGACCGACTTCGGCTGGCACGTGGTGCGCGTGCGCGCGGTGGAGCCGGCGGTAACCAAGTCGCTCGCGCAGGTGCGCGACCAGCTCGCCGGCGATCTGGCGCAGGAGCAGGCGCGCGCCGATATCTTCGACGTGCTCAATGCCGTGGATGACGCTCTCGCCGGCGGTGCTTCGATCGAGGACGCCGCCGCGGGCGGCCGGCTGACGGTTGTGAGACGAGACGCCGTCGCGCGTGATGGCACGACGCCCGCGGGCGAGGCCGCCGACGGTCTGCCCGAAGACCCGAAGTTTCTCGACACCGCATTCTCCACCGCGGAGGGCCTGGAGAGCCAGGTGACCGAGACCGCTAACGGAGGCTTCTTCGTCCTGCGTGTCGACGACGTCACCGCGCCCGCGCTCAGGCCGCTGGCCGAAGTGCGCGAGGACGTGATCGCCGGCTGGCAGTTGAGCGAGCGGCGCCGGCTGACCGAGGAGCGTGCCCAGGAAATCAAGGAGCGCGTCAATGGCGGCCAGGCGCTCGCAACCGTCGCCGAGGCGTTCGGACTGACGGTGATAGAGAGCGAAGCCTTCACCCGCGCCGGCGAAGGTGCCGAGGGCGCCCTGTCGCGTATTGCGGTTGCGTCCGTGTTCGGCCTCGACGCCGGTGAGGTCGCGGTTGTGCCGGTCGTCGGCGGGATGCAGGTGGCGCGCCTGATCGAGGTCCAGCCGGCCGGGGCCGGTGGCGACGGGAGGCAGGCGCTCGGCGACGAGCTGGCGCGCAGTATTGGCAACGATCTCGAAGCGCAATTGGGGGCCGCCCTGTACGACACCTACGGCGTGGTGGTCGACCTGCCGGCGATCGAGCGACTCTTCGATACGCGATGAAGGCGGAGCCCGGCTTCGTCGATTTCACCCAACGTTATGACGCCGGCGAGGCGCAGCTCGTCTGGACTGGGCTCGTCGCCGATCTCGAGACGCCGGTCTCGGTCATGCTCAAGCTCGCCGACGGCCGGCCTTACAGCTTCCTGCTCGAATCCGTCGAGGGCGGCGCCGTGCGCGGCCGCTACTCGATCATCGGACTCAAGCCCGACCTGATCTGGCGCTGCCACGGCGAGCGCGCCGAGATCAACCGCACGGCGCGCGCCGAGCCGGAGGTGTTCTCCCCCTGCGCGGCACCGGCGCTCACTTCCCTGGGGGATCTCCTGGGCGAATCCCGGATCGACATTCCCGCGCCCCTGCCGCCCATGGCCTCGGGGCTGTTCGGCTACATGGGCTACGACGCGGTGCGGCTGATGGAGCGCCTGCCGGACAACAATCCCGACGTGCTCGGCATTCCCGATGCCGTCTTCATGCGGCCGACGGTGGTCGCCGTGTTCGACAATGTGGAGGACGTGGTCACCGTCATCACCCCGGTTTGGCCGCAGGCGGAGGTGGCCGCCCGGGTCGCCTTCGATCAGGCGCGCGAGCGCCTGGCCGATATCGTCACCGACTTCGAGCGCAGCCTGCCCTACCGCGGCCAGGCGCCGGGCGACCTGGCCGCCTTGCCGCCGCCCGAGTCCAACGTCGCCCAGGCCGACTACCACGCCATGGTGGAGACGGCGAAGGAGTACATCCGCGCCGGTGACATCTTCCAGGTCGTGCCCAGCCAGCGTTTCCAGGTGCCGTTTCGCCTGCCGCCGTTCTCACTCTACCGCGCGCTCAGGCGCCTCAACCCCTCGCCGTTCTTGTATTTCCTCGATTTCGGTTCGTTCTCCATCGTCGGCTCGAGCCCGGAGATTCTGGTCCGCCTGCGCGACGGCACGGTCACCATTCGCCCCATCGCCGGCACGAGACCGCGCGGCAAGACGACGGCCGAGGACCAGGCGTTGGCCGAGGAGCTGCTGGCCGATCCCAAGGAACGGGCCGAGCACCTGATGCTGCTCGACCTAGGGCGCAACGATGTCGGCCGGGTGGCGGAGATCGGCACCGTCTCGGTGACCGAGCAGTTCACCATCGAGCGCTACAGCCACGTCATGCACATCGTCTCGAACGTCGAGGGTCGGCTGTTACCCTCCCATGACGCGCTCCAGGCGCTCATCGCCGGCTTTCCGGCCGGCACAGTCTCGGGCGCGCCGAAGGTACGCGCCATGGAGATCATCGACGAGATGGAACCCGACCGCCGCGGCTGCTATGCCGGTGCGGTCGGTTATTTCGGTGCCGGCGGCGACATGGACACTTGCATCGCCCTGCGCACGGCGCTGGTCAAGGACGGCATCATGTACGTGCAGGCGGGCGGCGGCATTGTCGCCGATTCCGTGCCCGAGGCGGAGTTTCAGGAAAGCTGTAACAAGGCCCGCGCCCTCTTCCGCGCCGCCGAGGAGGCGGTCAAGTTCGCCGCGCAGGGGCGTTAATGGGCGCGCCAGCAGCCTCCTAGAGCCTTCTCCAGTCATATTGACCCATTCTGACAGAGCCGTTTTGGGTCAGGGCCAGGAAAGTGCCGCGGAGCGTAGCCACAGCTACACTCGAGGTGCTTGACGCGGCCCTGGCCCAAAACGGCCTGTCCCTCCGGGTTGTCCCGCGAGGGGCAGCCGCTTCGTTGTCTGCCTCGCCCGATGCCCCGCATCGCGCTTCGCCAGACGCCTTGCGGACTGCCGCCTCGCGGGCACAACAGAATTGCGTCAATATGACCGGAGAAGGCTCTAGCCCATCTCCGGCGCGCGGCTGACGACGGCGC
>JAZFQY010000188.1:0-7361 GCA_036445355.1 Alphaproteobacteria bacterium | reverse complement strand
CGGTCAGCGTATAAGCGAAGGCAAACTGCGAATCGGCGTCAGTGGCCTTCTCGAACAAATCACGGGCGCGCGCATTCTCCACCTGCACGAATCGGTAGAAATGTTGTAAGCCATTGCTGAGCTCGTTCCAGGCCATTATGTCGCGCGTGCTCTTGCGCCACACGCGCATTTGCTCGCCCTCAGTCAGCTCCACTTGTAGGGCAAAGACGATCTCGCGGGTGATCTCGTCCTGGACGTCAAACAGGTCGGCGAGCTGGCGGTCGTAGCGCTCGGCCCACAGGTGGGTCCCGGTCAGGGCATCGATGAGTTGGGCCGTGACCCGCACCCGCTCGCCGGACTTCTGCACGCTGCCCTCGAGCACGAAACGCACGCCGAGCTCCTCGGCCACCTGCTGCACCTTCACCGGCTTGCCCTTGTAGACGAAGGTCGAGTTGCGGGAGATGACGAACAGTCTCGTGATCTGGGACAAGGTGGCGATGACGTTTTCGGTGATGCCGTCGGCGAAATAATCCTGCTCGGGATCGCCGCTCAGATTGTCGAAGGGCAGCACGGCGATCGATGGCTTGTCGGGCAGCGGGAAGGCCATGCGCTCGAGCGAGGCGGCCTCGACCGTTCGAAAACGCCACCAGTTGTCCACGAGCCAGTAGCCGGCGCCGGACCCGGCGATCAGCACGACGACGGCGGCCGCCGCGACCCAATGCCATGGCTGCCGACGCTTCGATTTGCGCGGTGCGTCGGCAACGCGGCGCACGCCGTAGGCGCGCACGGGCTCGGCGATGTTCTTGACCGTGTGTGCGCCCAGATCGTCGAAGGCGAGGCCGCCGATCGCCTTGGCGCTCTGATAGACGGCCTCCGAGACGCAGATCGCGCCCGGCTCGGCCAGGCCCTCCAGCCGCGCCGCGACATTGACGCCGTCGCCATAGATGTCGCCGTCATCGTGGATGACGTCGCCGAGATTGACGCCGATGCGGAAAACCTCGCGCTGGTCCTCGGGCACGCGCGCGTTGCGCTCGCGCATCCCCTGCTGCCAGTCGATGGCGCAGTTGAGGGCATCGGCGACGCTGGTAAACTCCACCAGCAGGCCGTCGCCGGTCAATTTGACGATGCGTCCGCCGTGGCGCTCAACGCAGGGTTCGATGAACTCCTTGCGGTGAGCCCTGAGCCGCGCGTGCGTGCCGCCTTCGTCGGCGCGCATGAGACGCGTGAAGCCGACAATATCGGCAGCCAGGATCGCGGCAAGCCTGCGTTCGATGGTTTCCGTTGCCACGGGGGCCACTCCAATGGGCCGACCCGACCAGTCTAGCGCATGCCGCCGTCGCGCCAAACCTCGATTGGGCCGCAATCGGGCTCTTCGGCGCGCGTTGGAGGCGACGCCCCACAGGCACGGCCGGCGCCTCGCCGGCGCCCGCATGATCTGGCCGCGGCTCAGGCCTCGGGCGGTACCGGCCGCGGGCGGCGATCATCGCCGATGGCGACGTAGGTGAACACGCCCTCGGTCACCTTGAGGCGCTCGCCGCCCTCAAGGCGGATCACCCACGCCTCGACGCGGTAGGTGAGCGAGGTCCGCCCGACCCGCGCGAGCTCGCCATAGGCGCACAGCACGTCGCCGACGAAGACCGGACGGTGAAAAGTCATGGACTCGATGCCCACCGTCGCCACCCGGCCGCGCGCGCGGCCGTGGGCGAGCACGCCGCCGGCCAAGTCCATGTGGGACAAGAGCCAGCCGCCGAAGATGTCGCCGCTGGCATTGGCGTCCGCCGGCATGGCCACGGTACGGATCGCCAACTCGCCGCGCGGCTGCTCCTTGTCGCCGCTTGCGCCCATCCCCATTCTCCTGCTGAGCCCTTGCGCTCCGCGCTCTCCCTGGTCAGGCCACTAGATATCGTGTACCTGGACCGCGTTGTCTACCTCATAAGGTTTCAAGCCCGTGCCCCAGTCCCGCACCGCCGATCTCTTCGACCAAGCACCCCGCGCGCCCAGCGCGCCCAGGCGCTACTCCGCCAAGGACATCGAGGTGCTCGAAGGGCTGGAGCCGGTGCGCCGGCGGCCGGCCATGTTTATCGGCGGCATCGACGAGCGCGGCCTGCACCACCTGGCGGCCGAGGTGCTGGACAATGCCATGGACGAGGCCGTCGCCGGGCACGCCGACCGCATCGAGGTAGACCTCGCCGCCGACGGCACCCTCACCATCGCCGACAACGGGCGCGGCATCCCGGTCGACCGCCATCCCAAGTTCAAGGACAAGTCGGCGCTGGAAGTAATCCTCACTACCCTGCACTCCGGCGGCAAGTTCAACGACAAGGTCTACAAGACCGCCGGCGGGCTGCACGGCGTCGGGGTAAGCGTCGTCAACGCCCTGTCGGAATGGCTGCGGGTGGAGGTGGTGCGCGACCGCAAGATGTGGGCCCAGGAATACAGCCGCGGCCGGCCGATGGGCAAGCTGAAGCCTCAGCGCGGCGTCCACAACCGGCGCGGAACCAGCGTCAGCTTCCGCCCCGACGCCAAGATCTTCGGCGCCGGCTTCCGGCCGTCCGTCCTGTGCCAGATGGCGCGCTCGAAGGCGTATCTCTTCCGCGGCGTCGAGATCCGCTGGACCTGCGCCCCGGAACTCCTCGACGGAACGGAGGTTCCGGCGAAGCAGAGCTTCCACTTTCCCAACGGGCTGCTCGACTTCCTGTGCGCGGTCATCGGCGACCGTCCCCTGGTCGCCGCCGCCTCCTTCAGCGGTTCGGCGGCCTTCGCCGACGACGAAGGCCGGGTGGAATGGGCGGTGTGCTGGCCCGACGACGGCGACGGCTTCACCCGCTCCTATTGCAACACCGTGCCCACCCAATCCGGCGGCAACCACGAAAGCGGCCTGCGCGCCGGGCTCACCAAGGCGCTCAAATCCTTCGGCGAGCGGGTGGGCAACCGGCGCGCCGCGCAGATCACGGCCGAGGACGTGGTCGACGGCGCCGCTGTCATGCTGTCATTGTTCGTTCGCAACCCGCAGTTCCACGGCCAGACCAAGGACCGCCTGTCCCTGCCCGCGGCAGCCAAGCTGGTGGAAGCGCAACTGCGCGACTATTTCGAGCATTTCCTGTCGGCGGACAAGGAGCGGGCAGCGATACTGCTCGACTGGACGGTGGCGCGCGCCGAGGACCGCCTGCGCCGGCGCCAGAGCCGGGAGCTGCAACGCAAGAGCGCGGCGCGCAAGAGCCGCCTGCCGGGCAAGCTCGCCGACTGTACGCGCACCGGCGCGGCGGGAACGGAGCTGTTCCTGGTCGAGGGCGACAGTGCCGGCGGCTCGGCCAAGCAGGCGCGCAACCGGGCGACCCAAGCAGTGCTACCGCTGCGGGGAAAGATCCTCAACGTCGCCAGCGCCTCGGCCGACAAGCTGCGCGCCAACCAGGAGCTGCGCGACCTGATCCAGGCGCTGGGCTGCGGCACCGGCAAGGACTACCGGGAGAAGGATCTGCGCTACGACCGGGTCATCATCATGACCGACGCCGACGTCGACGGCGCCCACATCGCCGCCCTCTTGATGACCTTCTTCTACAAGGAGATGACGGGGCTGGTGGCGGACGGCCATCTCTACCTCGCGGTGCCGCCCCTCTACCGCCTCAGCCAGGGCGCGACCACCGCCTACGCCATCGACGACGCCCACAAGGAGCGCCTCATGGCCGAGACCTTCGCCGGCCGCGGCAAGGTCGAGGTGAGCCGCTTCAAGGGCCTGGGTGAGATGCCGTCGCGCCAGCTCAAGGATACGACCATGGACCCGGCGGCACGCACCCTGCTCCGGGTCACGATCCCCAACGCGTCGGATAAGAGCCAGGAAAAGGCGGCGCGCGACGCCCGGCGCCTTGTCGAGCACCTGATGGGGCGCAAGCCGGAGCTGCGCTTCCAGTTCATTCAGGAAAACGCCCGCTTCGTCGAGGAAGGCGACCTGGACGTGTGATCCCGTCCGCCATGCCGCGGACCGCTAAGCGGGCGTGGCGTGGCGCTTCGATCACCCCGGCCTCGCGTGAAATTTATGCACATGACGTCGAGCCCCGGCGCGTGCGGGTATCGTTATTGTTACGACCGTGGCCCCTGGGGTCGATCCTCATGAACGCATTGTGCAAATCCTGCGCGCTCGTCGCGCTGCTCGCCGGCGGCGCTGGCGATCCTCGTTGGCTGTGCCGAGGGCGGCACATTCGGCGTGCCGCAGCATTAAGGCCGCAACTTGGACGCGACGCTCAACTACGCCGCCGGCGGCCGCCGCAGCAACAGCGCCAAATGAGCCAAGTGGCCGTCCCGCCCCCATTGCCCGAACGTCCACCGAGTGTGTTGCGGTTGAAAGATACTTAATTTCAATGCGTTATGAGATATTTTTTAATTTCACACTTGGCTCATCCTGGCCCCGGCCGGCCGGCCGGCGCGCGGGGCTGCCCCCACATGGTTAATCAGCTTGATTCGCACTACGCCGGTGCCAATTTATGCTACCCACTCGACATGAGCGTCGATAGTTGCCAATGAGCCCCCTGCCCGCATGAGTTTCTCCGATCTCGGGCTCGACCCGGACATCCTGCGCGCCGTCGAGGATGCCGGCTACAAGACACCGACCCCGATTCAGGTACAGGTGATCCCGCAGGTCTTCGCCGGGCGCGACGTGGTCGGCACCGCCCAGACCGGCACCGGCAAGACCGCCGGTTTCACTCTGCCGATGATCCAGATCCTGGCAGAGGGCCGCTCCCGCGCGCTGATGCCGCGCTCGCTCATCCTCGAGCCGACGCGGGAGCTGGCGGCGCAGGTGTCGGAGAATTTCGACAACTACGGCAAGTATCACAAGCTCACCATGGCGCTGTTGATCGGCGGCGTCAGCTACAGCGAGCAGGATCAGAAGCTGCGCCGCGGCGTCGATGTCTTGGTCGCGACGCCGGGACGCCTGCAGGACCATTTCGAGCGCGGCAAAGTGCTGCTGGCCGACATCAAGATCCTGGTCATCGACGAGGCCGATCGCATGCTCGACATGGGCTTCATCCCCGACATCGAGCGCATCATCAAGCTGCTGCCATGGCAGCGCCAGACACTGATGTTCTCCGCCACCATGCCGGCGGAAATCCGCCGCCTGGCCAGCACCTACCTGTCCAACCCGAAGGAAATATCCGTCGCGCCGCCGGACCGGCCGGCGGATACAGTGGCCCAGTTTCGCATCAAGGCGCCGGCCGACGACAAGGGCAAGCGCGCGGCGTTGCGCCGCCTGCTGGGTTCCGAGGAGATACGCAACGCCCTCATCTTCTGCAACCGCAAGCGCAGCGTCGGCATCCTGCATCGCTCTCTGGCCAGACACGGCTACAACGCCGCGGCGCTGCACGGCGACCTGCCGCAGAGCGAACGCATGGATACTCTGGACCGGTTCAAGCGCGGCGAGATTACCCTGCTAGTGGCGAGCAACGTCGCCGCCAGGGGCCTCGACATTGCCGAGATGAGCCATGTCATCAATTACGACGTGCCAATATATGCGGAGGACTACGTGCACCGCATCGGACGAACCGGGCGCGCCGGACGCCCCGGGCGCGCCTTCACGCTGGTCACGCCTGCCGACAGCAGGCCGATCGCCGCCATCGAACGGCTGATCGGCGAGGCGATTGCCCGCACTGAACTCTCGGGCGAAGCGGCGGCAGAGCCCGGAGAGGAAGCCACGCCGCCGCGTGCCGAAGCCGGTCGCCGTGAGCGTCACCGGCGGGGCAAGGGCCGTGACAAGCCCGGCCAAGCCAAGCAAGATAAGCCTCGGCAGCGCGACAGCCGCGCGCCGGAGAAGGACGAGGACAAAGGGGCCGTCGTCGGCATGGGCGATCACACTCCGGCATTCATGTTGCGTTAGGCACCGCCGGACGCCCGCCTCGCGGAAACGGCCGGCGACGTGTCACGAGGCATTCATGCAAACCATCTTCGTTCAAGTGAAGTGTGCACTCGGCCGGGCCTACGAGGTGGCCGACGCTGCGGTCATGAACGTGGAGCAGGTCTCGGAAGTCCACTCCACCTCGGGTCAGTTCGACCTGATGATGAAGTGCTACCTGCCCGACGATCAGGACATCGGCCATTTTGTGACCAGTAAGCTCCAGACCCTGCCCGGCGTGAAGGACACCTTCACGATCATTACCTTCAAGGCATTCGGCTGACCTTGCGGCGCGCCCGGCCCCTCGGGGCAGGGCGTTGGGCGCTGAGCGGCACCGTCGGTTTGAGCGCCCAGTCGAACAGGTCATGCGCACCGGCCCGAGAGATCGCAAATTGGTGGACCCGTCAGCCTCACGCAATGACGCGGCCGGCGCCGAGCCCGCCCTCGCCGGCCGTCATGCCGTCATCACCGGCGGCGGCAAGGGCATCGGTGCCGCCGTCGCCGAGGCGCTGGCCCGGTTGGGCGCTCCCCTCACCCTGATGGGCCGCGACCGGGGCGCCCTCGACGCGGCGTGCGCCAGGCTCGCCGCCGCGCACGGCGTGGCGGTCGAGGCCGTGCGCTGCGACGTTACCGACGACGGCTCGGTGGAGAGCGCGTTCGGCGAGGCCGAGGCGCGCCTGGGGGCGCCGCAGATCCTCGTCAACAATGCCGGCGCCGCGGCCAGCGCGCCCTTCGCCAGGACGGACCCGGCCCTGTGGACCCGCCTGCTCGACGTCAACCTCAACTCGGTCTACCGCTGCACCCAGCGCACGTTGCCGGCGATGGTAGAAGCCGGTTGGGGCCGGATCGTCAACATGGCCTCCATCGCCGGCTTGCGCGGCCACGCCTATGTCAGCGCCTACTGTGCCTCCAAGCACGCCGTCGTCGGCCTGACCCGGGCCCTGGCGGCCGAGCTCGCCGGAACCGGCATCACCGTCAACTCAGTCTGTCCCGGCTACACCGACACCGAGATGGTCAGGTCCAACGCAGAAGCGGTCGCAGCGAAGACCGGCCGTCGCGCCGAGGAGGTAATCGCGTCCTTCGTCCGGCACAACCCCGTCGGCCGCCTGATCACGCCCGCGGAGGTGGCGGATACCGTCGCCTGGCTGTGCCTGCCGTCCTCGTCGGCGATCAACGGTCAGGCGATCCCGATCGCCGGCGGCCAGGTGGCCTGATGGCCGGCGCGGCACCATGACCGGGGATATTGCGGCATGAATCGAGGCCCTGCGCGCCGGCCTCGGACGGCAGTGGGAGGCCACCACAGAAAAGGCGATTTTCCAGGGTTTTGATATTCCTTGATTTTCCCAGAGATACAGCCGGAAAACCCAATATCACTGCGGGCTTAAGCCTGTTTGTCGCTGTTTGCAATTGTGCGCTTGTGTTCGCCCAAGGCCGGTACTATATTGCACCTATGGGCGCACCTATGCACCTATGCTAGACCAGCGGGAGGACACCGCCATGT
>JAZFQY010000187.1:0-4135 GCA_036445355.1 Alphaproteobacteria bacterium | reverse complement strand
AGGGGGAAGATCACCAGCTTGCGGTTTGAGCCGAGCACGGCCACGTGGTCGCCGTCGACCGGCGCGCAGGCCTGGGCCTCGACGTTGCCCTTGACGTTGAGCACCTGCTTGCCGCCCCGGGTCTGGGCCACCACCTCGTCCTCGGGAACGACGAAGCCGCGCCCGTCGCTGGCGGCGACCAACAGGTATTGCCCCGGCTCATGGACAACAATATCAATAATATCGACGTCATTGTTGAGATACAGTATTAGCCGCAGCGGCTCGCCGTGGCCGCGCCCGCCGGGCAGCTTTTCGACGCCTATTGTGTAGAAGCGGCCGTCGGTGGCGAACACCAGGAGCTTGTCGGTGGTGGCGGCGGGCACGGCGAAGCGGGCGCGGTCGCCCTGCTTGTACTTGATCTCGTGCGGGTCGACGTCATGGCCCTTGATGGTGCGCACCCAACCCTTCTGGGAGCAGACGACGGTCACGTCCTCGCGCTCGATGAAGGCCTCCACGGGCACCTCTAGCGGCTCCGGCGCGGCGCCGATCTCGGTGCGGCGGCGGCCAAGTGCCGTGCCGCCACCGAAACGCGCCCGGATCTCGCGAATTTCCGACGCCAGCACCGACAAGCGCCGGCTCTTGTCTTTCAGCAACCGCTCTAGGGTCTTCTGCTCGGCCTCGAGCGCCTTCGCCTCCTCGCGGATCTTGGCCTCCTCGAGCCGGCGCAGATTGCGCAGGCGCATGTTGAGGATCGCCTCCGCCTGGGCCTCGCTCAGGCGCCAGCGCCGCATCAACTTCGGCTTCGGGTCGTCCGCCTCGCGGATGAGTCGGATCACCTCGTCCAGGTTGCGGTAGGCAATGAGATAGCCGCCCAGCACCTCCAGCCGCTCGCCGATCCTGGCCAGACGGTGCTGGCTGCGGCGTACGAGCACCACGTGCCGGTGGTCGAGGAAGGCCTGCAGCGCCTCGCGCAGGGACATCACCCGCGGCGTGCGATCGGCGTCGAGCACGTTCATGTTGAGGGAAATCCGCACCTCGAGGTCGGTCTGGCGGAACAATTGCTCCATCAGCACCTCGGCCGGAACGTTGCGGCTCTTGGGCTCGAGGATGAGGCGCACGTCCTCCGCAGACTCGTCGCGGATATCGGCCAACATGGGCAGCTTGCGCTGCTGCAGGAGCTCGGCCACGCGCTCGATCAAGCGGCCCTTCGCCACCTGATAGGGGATCTCGGTGACGACGATCTGGTACTGGCCGCGGCCCAGATCCTCGGCGTGCCAGCGGGCGCGCAGGCGGAAGCCGCCCCGGCCGGAGGCGTAGGCCTCCTCGACCGCGGCGCGGTCCTCGACTAGGACGCCACCAGTGGGCAGGTCCGGCCCGGGGATGAACTCCACCAGCTTGGCGACGCCGGCTTGGGGATACTTTATCAGGTGCAACAGCGCCTCGCACAACTCGCCCAAATTGTGCGGCGGGATGCTGGTCGCCATGCCGACGGCAATGCCGGTGGCGCCGTTGGCCAGCAGGTTGGGGAAATTGGCCGGCAGTACCGCCGGCTCCGCGCCGGTGCCGTCATAGGTGGCGCGAAAATCCACCGCGTCCTCGTCGATGCCCTCGAGGAGCGCCGTCGCCACCTCGGTCAGCCGCGCCTCGGTGTAGCGCATGGCGGCGGCGTTATCGCCGTCGATGCTGCCGAAATTGCCCTGGCCGTCGACCAGCGGGTAGCGCACGGCGAAGTCCTGCGCCAGGCGCACGAGGGCGTCGTAGACCGCCTGATCGCCATGGGGGTGGAACTTTCCGATCACGTCGCCGACGACCCGGGCGCTCTTCTTGTGCCCCTGGTCTGGGTCGAGGCGGAGCTGACGCATGGCATAGAGCAGGCGGCGGTGCACCGGCTTCAGCCCGTCGCGCACATCGGGCAGCGAGCGCGCCTTGATGGTGCTGAGTGCGTAGCTCAGATAGCGCTGGCCGAGCGCGTCGGTGAGAGGCGTCGGGCGGATGTGGCCGGCGGTCTCGGCGCTCATATCGGGTCTCCTTCGAAGGCGGCCGCAACATAGTGTGTGGCTCGGGCGGCCTCAACGGCCAAATCGCGACCGGTCGGGGCGGTCAGGAACGCCCCTCCGGCGGCACACCGGGGCCAACGAGGCGCTCCACCAACCGCGTCCGCGCCGCCGGCAGGGGGCGGTCGAGGACGGCGAACACGTGCCGGGCGAGAAAATGGCCGGTGAGCGCCAGGCCATGGGCGATGGCGGCGGCATCGACCGCGCCGCCGCCGACGAGGAACGACGGCAGGGGGAGCAGCTTGTCTCCGTAGGGCGCGCCCGCCGCGCGCGAAACCGCGCGCCCGGTGCGCGGCGACACATAGACGAGATCATCGCGCGTGCCCGTCGCCGCGCAGCGGTTCAGATCGAGGCCGAAGCCGAGCTCTCCCAGAAGACCCAGCTCCCAGCGCACATAGACCGCCGGCCACACGGCGCCGGCCTCGTCCGCCTCCAGTGCGCCCAGGAACGCCGCCATGCCGTCATAGGCGCCCTGGTGCGGCTCGCGTTCGGGCAGGGCCGATTCGGCAACGGCGGCGGCGGCGGCCAGCGCCGCCAGGCGCTTCGGGTCGTCCAGCAGCACCGCCGCCACTTGGCGCGACGGGTCCAGGGTCAGATGGCCCAGATGATCCGCCAGCCGCGCGCGCCAGGTGGCGACTACCATGGTGCCGGGCTCGACCGTGTGCCGGCCGCGACGCGAGGCGCCGCCGCGCACCAGCCCCGCGTGCCGGCCGTGGGCGCGGGTCAGGAGCTGGACGACGGCGCTCGACTCGCCGTGGGGCCGCGCCGCCAGCACGATCGCCTCGTCGCGCCAGTCCATCACCGCGATCCTTCCGGCATCGCTTCGGCAAAGCGCATATCGGCTCACGCCTGAAAATTCAGTCCTAGCTCGCGATAGCGTTCCCGGTCCTCGGCCCAGCCCTTGCGCACCTTGACATGAATGAACAGGTGCACCGGCTGCTCGAGGGCGGCGGCGAGCTCCGCCTGGGCCTGGGTGCGGATGGCCTTGATGCTGCGGCCACCCTTGCCGAGGACGATGGCCTTCTGGCTGTCGCGCTCGACATAGATGGTCTGGCCGATGCGCACGCCGCCATCGACGTGCTCGCGCCAATCGTCGGTCTCCACCGTCAGCGCATAGGGCAGCTCCTGATGCAGGCGCAGAAACGCCTTCTCGCGCGTCACCTCGGCCGCCATCAGCCTAAGCGGCAGGTCGGCGAGTTGATCCTCGGGATAGAGCCACGGCCCCACCGGCAGGCGTCGGGCGAGATAGGCGCGCAGGTCGGCCACGCCGTCGCCGGTACGGGCCGAGATCATGAACACGTTGCCGAACGCGCCGATGGCGTCGAGCTCCGCCGCCGGCGCCAGCAGGCTCTGGCGCTTCACGAGATCGATCTTGTTGAGCGCCAGCACGGCTCGTCGCCCGGTGTTCTTGAGGCGCTCGACGATGCGGCGCGAGTCGTCGTCCAATCCCCGTGCCGCATCTACTAGTAGAAGGGAAAAATCGGCCTCCCCGGCCTCCGCCCAGGCGCTGGCGACCATGGCCCGCTCCAGGCGCCGCTTGGGCGCGGCGAAGATGCCGGGCGTATCCACGAAGACGATCTGGGCCGGGCCTTCGGTTACGATGCCGCGGATGCGGATGCGTGTGGTCTGCGCCTTGTGGGTGACGATCGACACCTTGGCGCCGACCATGAGGTTCATCAGCGTCGACTTGCCGGCGTTTGGCGCACCCAAAAGGACGACGAAGCCGCAGCGTGTCTCCTCAGTCACTCTCCGCCGCTCCCAGGCAATGCAGCATATTTTCGGCCGCCGCCTGCTCCGCCGCACGCTTCGAGGCGCCCGTGGCGCTCACGGGCCGCTTTCCGGCGAGGCGCACCTCGACCGTGAAGGTCGGCCCGTGCGGCGGGCCGCTGCGCGCCTGCTCGCAGTATTGCGGCAGCGGCAGGCCCCGGCCCTGGGCCCATTCCTGCAACGCCGTCTTGGCGTCGCGCGGCGGGTCCGTCGCCTCGGCCATCGGGCGCGCCCAGTAGCGGGCGATGAACCGGCGCGCGGCCTCGAGCCCGCCGTCGAGATAGAGCGCCGCGATGACGGCCTCCATGGCATCGGCCTGAATGGCGGCGTTGTCG
>JAZFQY010000186.1:0-3691 GCA_036445355.1 Alphaproteobacteria bacterium | reverse complement strand
CTTCCCCGGGCGGGTGATGGACGTGCAGCTGCAGCGCGGCCAATGGGTCTACCGGGTGAAGCTGCTCGGCTCCGATGGGCGCGTGCGGGTGATCGCCGTCGACGCGCGCACGGCGCGCATCCTGAGCGTGGAGGGCGGACGCTGATGCGCGTGCTGGTGGTCGAGGACGAGACCCGGCTGGCGGCGCAGCTGGCCGACAGCCTCGGCGAGGCCGGCTATGCCGTCGACGTCGCCCATGACGGCGAGGAGGGCCACCACCTCGGCGACACCGAGCCCTACGACGTCGTGATCCTGGATCT
The DNA here is from genome assembly GCA_036445355.1 of Alphaproteobacteria bacterium. Classification (GTDB taxonomy): domain Bacteria; phylum Pseudomonadota; class Alphaproteobacteria; order UBA6615; family UBA6615; genus JAZFQY01. Next base: position 3,392 of record JAZFQY010000186.1, on the reverse strand, counting down.
CGGCCTGCCCACCCTCGACGGCATCACGGTCCTGCAGCGCTGGCGCCGGGACGGGCGCGACATGCCGGTGCTGATCCTCACCGCGCGCGAGCGCTGGCGCGAGAAGGTGGCCGGCTTCGACGCCGGCGCCGACGATTATGTGGTCAAGCCGTTCCAGATGGAGGAGCTCCTGGCCCGCCTGCGCGCCCTGATGCGCCGTTCGGCCGGTCATGCCTCGGCCGAGATCAGTTGCGGGCCGGTGTGCCTCGACACCGGCAGCGGGCGTGTGACGGTGGACGGCAATGCGGTGAAGCTGACGTCGCACGAGCTCAAGCTGCTCGCCTACCTCATGCACCAGCAGGGCCGGGTCATCTCGCGCACCGAGCTCACCGAGCACATCTACAGCCAGGATTTCGACCGCGACTCGAACACCATCGAGGTGTTCGTGGCCCGCCTCCGGCGCAAGCTCGGGGCCGACGTCATCCGCACGATGCGCGGGCGCGGCTACATGATGGCGGCCGCCGAAGATGACGACTGATCGTGGACATCCGGAGACCGTCGGACGGGCCGCGCCCTTCGACGAGCTCAGGGTGAGGCCCTCATGCTGAGCCTGTCGAAGCATGAGGGCAACGATTCTTCGCCTCGCCGACGATGGAATGCGCGCACGAGCTCCATCGCACGGCGCCTGGTGCTGGGCGCCGGGTTGTGGATCGCGGTGGCGCTCTCCGCCGGCGGCTTTGTCCTGGCCGGCCTGTTCCAGGACCATGTGGAGCGCAGCTTCGACGCAAGGCTGGCGGCCTTCCTCGACGCCCTGATCGCGGTCGCCGAATTGAACGACGAGGGCGTGCTGATCCTCACCCGCCCTCAGGGCGAGCCGCGCTTCCGGCAGCCCTATTCCGGCTGGTACTGGCAGATCGTTGCCGGCAACGGCACCCCGACGACGTCGCGCTCGCTATGGGATCAGACCCTGGCCCTGCGCACCGGCCGCGCCGGTGGTGCCCTGGATCGCTACCGGGTGTCCGGTCCGCAGGACCAAGCGCTGCACGTGCTGCAGCGCCACGTCACTCTCGGCAATGCCGAGTTCGATTTCGCCGTCGCCGTCGACACGGCGGAGTTCGAGGCCGAAATCGGTCCGTTCAACGTCACCCTGGGCTGGTCCCTGGGCGTGTTGTGGGTCGGCCTCGTTGGTGCGGTGCTCCTGCAGGTGCGCTTCGGGCTGCGGCCGCTCAGGCGCATGCACGCGGCCCTGGCGGAAATCCGCGCCGGCCGGGCGAGCCGCCTGGAGGGCGCCTATCCGGCCGAGATCGGCCCCCTCGCCCAGGAGCTGAACGCGCTCCTGGCGCAGAACGCGGCGGTGGTGGAGCGGGCCCGGACCCAGGTCGGCAACCTGGCCCATGCGCTGAAGACGCCGCTCACCCTGCTCAACAACGAGGCGGGCACGGCCGAGGGCCGCCTGCCCGAGCTGGTGCGCCAGCAAGTGCGCGCCATGGGGCGCTGGGTCGACCACTATCTGGCGCGCGCGCGCACCGCCGCCTCGACAGGCATCCTCGGCGCCCGCACGCCGGTAGCACCTGTGGTCGCCGATCTCGCCCGCACCGTGCGCCGCATCCACGCCCAACGGGGGCTCACCGTCAACGTCCGCTGTGCGCCCGAAGCGACGTTCCGCGGCGACCTCCAGGACCTTGAGGAGATGCTCGGCAACCTGATGGACAATGCCTGCAAGTGGGCGGCGTCGACGGTCGGCGTCGGCATCGAGGCCGGAGACGGGCAAGTGCGCGTCGCCGTCGAGGACGACGGCCCCGGCCTGCCGGCGGGGCGCCGGGACGAGGCGCTGATGCGCGGCGGCCGATTGGATGAGGCCGACGACGGCAGCGGCCTCGGCCTCGCCATCGTGCGCGATATCGCCGAGCTCTATGGCGGCGGCCTGGAGCTCGGCGAGTCGCCCCTGGGCGGCCTTGAGGCGCGCCTCACCCTGCCGGCGGCGTGAGCGCATGCCGCTCCTCAGTTCCGCCGGCAAATCCCTCGTCCTCGCCGCCGCCGGGGCCTAAACTGGCCGTCGACGCCCGAGTCCCAATCCCCGGTCGCGATTGCCGCGTAATGCGTGAGAAACTCGTTCAGGCCCTCGACCGCCACCTGGCGGCGCGGCACGGCAATCCGCTCGAGAACCCGGTGAAACGCCTGGCGCAGGATATCGTCGGCTGGATCGACGACGGCGCCCTCGACCCGCCGGCGATCGCCGACTTGATCCAGGAGCTGAGCGCCAGCGCCTTCGACTATCGCGCCCGCCGCCTGGCGGCCCATCTGGGCGAGGGCGACATCGAAGCAAACGCCGCTGCGCTGCGCGCGCTCGTCATCAGACTGACCCACGCCGAGGACGGCGCCCTCGTGCCCTTCGAGGTCTTCAAGGGACGGGTGGAGCGCGAGATCCTGGGCATCGTCGTCACCGCGCATCCGACATTCTCCATGTCGCAGGAGCTGTGCGTGGCGCTGGCGCGGCTGGCGACGGGGCATGGCGAGGACGGGCGGCCGCTGCGTGCCGCCGACCGGGCGGCGCTGTTGAAGATGGCGCGCCGGGTCAGGCACGGCCCGCCCGAGGGCCTGGATCTCGGCGGCGAGCTGGTCCTTGCCGCGGAGGCGATCGGCCATGTTCAGGGCGCGCTCCGGCGGGTCTACGGGGTCGTGCTCGAAGTCGCGGCCGAGGCCTATCCCGCGCGCTGGAGCGAACTCAGGCCGCGCCTGGTGACCGTCGCCAGCTGGGTCGGCTTCGACGTCGACGGCCGCGCCGACATCGCCTGGACCGACACGCTGAGGGCCGGCCTGACGAACGAAGCGCGTCAGCTCGAGCGCTATCTCGCCGCGGTCCGGGCGCTGGCGGCGCGCTGCGCCACGGGTGCGGAAAAGGAGCCGGCCTCGCCGCTCAAGCAGGCGGAGAGCCGCCTGCACGCCATGGCGCAGATGCTGGCCAAGGACTTGCAGCGGCTCGACGACCTGGCCGGCGACGACGACGCGGCGCCGCGCTTCAATCGCCATCTGGCGGCGAGCCGGCAATCGCGGCTCGTCGATGCCGGCGAGATCATCGAGCTCTTGGACCGCGCCGACGCCGATCGGCAGGAGCTCGCGTTGCTCGGCGCGGAGATGGCGAATTACGGCCTCGGCATGGCGCACATCCACATGCGGCTCAACGCCTCGCAACTGATCAACGCCATCCGCAAGCAGGTCGGGCTGGAAAGCTCGCCTGACTCGTCGGGGCAGCGGCGCGGATATCTGCGCGCCATCAACGCGCTCCTGGACGAGGTCCGGCCGGTCAGCATCAATTTCGGCTCGATCCTGGCGGAGCGCATGTCGGCGCGCCGCATGTTCATGCTGATCGCCCAGTTCCTGAAATATGTCGATGCCGCGACGCCGATCCGGCT
>JAZFQY010000185.1:0-5835 GCA_036445355.1 Alphaproteobacteria bacterium | reverse complement strand
TGGCCTATGCCGGCGCCGGCACCTCGGCGCGCCTCGCCGTACAGGATGGCACCGAGCTCACCCCCACTTATGGCTGGCCGCGCGAGCGCCTGGTCTTCCTGGTCGCCGGCGGCAGCGAGGCGCTCTCCCACGCCATCGAGGGGGCGGAGGACGATGCCGGCGCCGGCGCCGCCGCGGCCGACGCCGAGGCGCTGGGATCGGCAGACGTTCTCGTCGGTGTCTCCGCCAGCGGGCGCACGCCTTACACTGTGGGCGCGGTCGAGCGGGCGCGCCGGTCGGGCGCCCTGACGGTGGGCATCGCCAACAACGCCGGCACACCCCTCATCGCCGCCGCCGAGCATCCGGTGCTGATCGACACCGGCGCCGAGTCCATCGCCGGCTCGACCCGCATGAAGGCAGGCACGGCCCAGAAGGCCGCCCTCACACTGTTCTCCACCCTGGTCATGATCCGGCTGGGGCGAGTCTATGACGGCCTCATGGTGGACATGGTGGCGAACAACGCCAAGCTGCGCGCCCGCGCCCTCGCGATGCTGTCGGAGATTGCCGGCGCCGACGGCGCAAGCGCCCAGGCGGCCCTCGACGCCGCCGGCGGTCATGTCAAGCTCGCGGTCCTGATCTCCCGCGGCCTCGGCCCCGAGGCGGCGCAGGCGCTCCTCGACGAGCATGGCGGCGACCTGCGCCATGCATTGGCAGCACTGGGCAAATGATCCTAGCCGGGCACAGTCGTGCCGCCGGTTCGCCTTCTTGATCTCGAACAGCGCCGGCGCTACTCGTTAGAAATTGGCGCCCGAGTGCATCATGCCCGCGTCCATTTCCGGGTCTGTCGCGCGTGACCCAATCCGTGGCTACTTACCTTTCGTCCGCCACGCGCATCTCGACTGGCCTCAGGACCCGACCGCGGCTAATATCCCGGCGCCGGGGATAACCGCTAAGGCCCCGGCGGCGTGATTTTGCTTGCACGCCGGATCGGGGCGTGCCAGTTGGAACCTATCGGTTACACATGACTTTGGTACATCATCGTTGAGGCGAATGTGCCTCGCCACGCTACTCCAAAAATGTGCAACCAAATGACACCAAGGCGCCCTTCCGCGTGGCGTCTAGAATATCGAAAATTCGAGAGGGATTCGAAATGCCGACTGGAACAGTAAAGTGGTTCAATTCGACAAAGGGCTACGGCTTCATTCAACCGAGTGATGGATCTCCGGACGCGTTCGTCCATATCTCCGCCGTGGAGCGGGCTGGGCTGACCGGCCTTCGCGAGGGGCAGAAGGTGGAGTACGATATCGTTCCGGGCCGAAATGGCAAATCTTCCGCCGATAATCTGGTCGCCCTAGACTGAGCAACGCCATCGGTCTCAAAATTGCCTCACATTGACGCCGCTGTCGGCGAGCGGACGTGGCGAGCCGGACACGGTGGTTTTGCAGCGGGGCAACGGAGCACGCCGGCGCTCGCTTCGTATTTTTCAATGGCGGATGATCGCACGACCGCGATCGGCGAACCCGTCTTGTCATGCGCCGTCGTTAGCCGATGAATGGAAGGGATCATTATGGCGCGTAGGCCGAACTACAAATTTGAGCGCCTCGAACGCGAGCGGTCGAAGGCCGCAAAGAAGGCCGCTCGACTGAAGGCGAAGCAGGAAAAGGCCGAGAAGAAGAAGGAGAATACCGACCAGGCGCCGACGGGCGAACTGTCGGATAGCGCACCCTAGATTCGGATATTTAGTGTCCCTTTGAACCCGGAATTCGATCAATCGAATCTCGGTTTCGGGACACTAGGCCGCGGATACCACTTCGAGTGTATCGGCGGCGGGGATGAGTCGCTTCAGCACCTGGAAGCAGCTGTCGCAGACGGCGGACAGGTTCGAGGCGAAGTCCGTCGAGGCGTTCTCGGAGGCGGTGTCGGACAGGCCGCGGATGACCACGAACGGGATGCCATTCAAGTCGCAGGTATAGCCAACGGCGGCGCCCTCCATCTCCGTCGCCAGGGCGGAGAATTCGCGTTGCAGCCAGCGCAACTGCTCCGCGTCCTGGATGAATCGGTCTCCGGACACCACGGTGCCGAGCATCAGGCTGGGGCCCGACGCCGGATCGGGAAACGCCTGATCGAACGCCTCGGCGGCCTTCTGAACTAGGCGCGGATCGCATTCGATCATCCGGTCCTTGCCCGGAAGCTCCCCATGGCGGCGGCCGAAGGCGGTCAGATCCATGTCGTACTGGATCAGGTGACTGGCGATGATCACGTCGCCGATCTTCATGTTGGGCAGCAATCCACCGGCGACGCCGCTGAAGATCAGCGCGTGAGGCCGATAGAGATCCAACAGCATCTGGGTGCAGATGGTGGCGTTGACCTTGCCGACGCCGCATTTCGCCAGAACCAGCGCGACCTCGCCGAGATGGCCTCGAACGACCTCGATGCCGGCATGAACCCGCCGATCCGAGACACGCATCTCGGCGGCGAGGGCGTCGATCTCCTCCTTCATGGCGCCGATGATCGCCAGCATCGCTTTCTCTAACCTCCAGGGCGGGCGCGGCTCTGCATCACGCCGGCCGGCCTCTCAATGTTGCGGCAAGGTATTAGGGAAGGCTTTACGCCAAGGCTGTGGGCCGGGCGGCGTTCCGTCCGTAGGAATACTTACGCCGCCGCGCTGAGCGGCCGCACCAGGTAGGCGGCGTCGCGCACCAATTCGACGCCGGCGCCGGGCCAGTGTGCATTCTCGGCCAGGTGGCGGCGCCAGGCACGGGCGCCGGGCCGGCCGTTCATCAGCCCCAGCATGTGGCGGGTGATGGCGGCCAGGGGCGTCCCCGCCGCCAGCTCGCCCTCGATATAGGGCAGCATGGCCTCGACGACCCCATGGCGGCTTAGGGTCAGGCGCATATCGCCGAAGAAGCGGCGGTCGGCGTCGACCAGCAGGTAGGGGTCGTGATAGGCGGCGCGGCCGAGCATCACCCCGTCCACGCTGGCGAGATGTTCCGCGGCATCATCGAGGCAAGCGACGCCGCCATTGAGGGTGACGTGCAGCTCGGGAAACCCGGATTTGAGCCGGTAGACCAGTTCATAGCGCAGCGGCGGCACGTCCCGGTTCTCTCTCGGGCTCAGGCCCCGGAGCCAGGCCTTGCGGGCGTGGACGATGAAATGCCGGCAGCCGGCTTCCGCCACCGTGCGCACGAAGCCGGAAAGCGCCGGCCACTCCTCCTGATCGTCGATGGCGATGCGGTGCTTGACCGTGACCGGCACCGCGACGGCCCGCGCCATGGCCTCCACCGCGCGCGCCACCAGCGCCGGCTCTTGCATCAGGCAGGCGCCGAAGCGCCCCGCCTGCACCCGGTCCGAGGGGCAGCCGACATTGAGGTTCACCTCGTCGAAGCCGAAATCCGCGGCGATGCGCGCCGCCTCGGCCAACGCCGCCGGCTCCGCCCCGCCCAGCTGCAAGGCTAGCGGGTGCTCCGCCGGGTCTTGGGCGAGCAGGCGCCGCCGGTCGCCGTGCAGCACCGCGGCCGCCGTCACCATCTCGGTGTAGAGGCGCGTGCGCCGCGTGATCTGCCGCAGCATGTAGCGGCAGTGGCGGTCGGTCCACTCCATCATGGGTGCCACGGAGATCGTGCGGCTGTGTTCAATCATGACGTACTTTTAGCCAAGTCGAAGTCCATCCGGCGCTGCCAGCGTCCCCCTCTCCTTTGCATCAGCGACACCTTGGTCGCGGTCGCGGCGATGGGCAGGTATTTGGGCGCGTCGGCACGAATTTGCGACATCACGCGGTCGAACACGGCGCGGTCGGGGATATCCGCCACCGTCAAATGCGGCGCGTTGTCCGGGTAGATGCCGCGATAAGGAGGGTAGTCCGGGTAGTGGCTAACGACATCGTCTGTGAGCGCATAGAACGGCGCCGATGGCTCGGGGGCGAGATAGGCGCAAGTCGATTCAAAGTCAGCGATCTCGGTCAGCGAAAATTCGAAGGCCATGTGGGCCGCGAACAGCCGTCTCAAATCGTGCAGATCTTGGTCCGATATGTCGCTGATTTGCTTGAACGGATAAAGGATTGTGAGGTGCGCCGGCATGCCCTCCGCCGCCGAGGGGTCACGCTCGATCCGATAGGGATGCACCAGCGCCTCGGCCTCCGGCACGAGGACTGCCAGCGTGGTTTCTTCCGTGGCTGGTTCCGTCATCTCCAAGAATTCTCTTTTCCGCGCGGCGCATACGACCGGCAATACTGAAACCTCCAACCGCGCGCGGCAAGGCCCGCCGTCGTCTCGCTACTCCCACTCGATGGTCCCAGGCGGTTTCGAGGTCACGTCGTAGACGACGCGGTTGATGCCGCGCACCTCGTTGACGATGCGCGTCGCCACCGCGGCGATGAAGGCGTGGTCGAAGGGGTATGTGTCCGCGGTCATGCCGTCGCTGGAGGTGACAGCACGCAGCGCGCACACATGGTCGTAGGTGCGCGCATCGCCCATCACCCCCACCGTGCGCACGGGCAACAGCACGGCGAAGGCCTGCCAGATGGCGTCGTAGAGGCCGGCGGCGCGGATCTCCTCGATGAAGATGGCGTCGGCCCGGCGCAATATGTCGAGCTTCTCGGCCGTCACCGCGCCGGGCACGCGGATGGCGAGGCCCGGCCCGGGGAAGGGGTGGCGGCCGACGATCGCCTCGGGCAGGCCGAGCTCGCGTCCGAGCGCGCGCACCTCGTCCTTGAACAGCTCGCGCAGGGGCTCCACCAGCTCCAGGCGCATGCGCTCGGGCAGGCCACCCACATTGTGGTGCGACTTGATGGTGACGCTGGGCCCGCCGGCGAAGCTCACGGATTCGATGACATCCGGGTAGAGGGTGCCCTGGGCGAGGAACTTCGCACCGCCCAGCTTCGTCGCCTCCTCTTCGAATACGTCGATGAACGTGGCGCCGATGATGCGCCGCTTCTCCTCCGGGTCCATCACGTCCTGGAGCCTGTCGAGGAAGAGCGAGGCTGCCTCGCGATGCACCAGCGGCATGTTGAAGCGGTCGCGGAAGGTTTCCACCACCTGCTCCGCCTCGCCCAGGCGCAGCACGCCCGAATCGACGAAGATGCAGGTGAGCTTGTCGCCCACCGCCTCGTGGATGAGCGCCGCCGCGACGGCGCTGTCGACGCCGCCGGAGAGGCCGCAGACGACGCGGCCGTCGCCGACCTGCTCGCGTATGCGCGCGACCGCGGCGTGGCGGAATGCGGCCATGGACCAGTCGCCGGCACAACCGGCGACCCGGTGGATGAAGGCGGCGAGTAGCGCCGCCCCGTGCGGCGTGTGCATGACTTCGGGGTGAAACATCACGCCATAGAAGCGGCGCGCGTCGTCGGCGATGATAGCGAAGGGCGCGGCCTCGCTCTCACCCACGGCGCGGAAGCCGGGCGGCAGCGCCGTCACCCTGTCGCCGTGGCTCATCCACACCTGCTGGCGCCCGCCCTTGGGCCAGTCGCCGTCGAAGAGGGCGCAATCGCCCGTGAGATCGACGACGGCGCGGCCGAACTCATGGTGCTCGGCGCCCGCCACCTGGCCGCCCAACTGGGCGCACATGGTCTGCTGGCCGTAGCAGATGCCCATGACCGGCACGCCCTGGGTAAACACCGCCGGGTCGGCCCGCGGGGCGGCCTCCCAGGTGACGCTCGCCGGCCCGCCGGAGAGGATGATCGCCTTGGGGGCGAACCGGGCCAGGGCGGCGGCGTCGACCCGCGTGCACGGGTGGATCTCGCAATAGACCCCGGACTCGCGCACCCGGCGGGCGATGAGCTGGGTCACCTGGGAGCCGAAATCGACGATCAGCACCCGGTCGGGTGTGGCGGTGGTCATGGAATCGTGGCCGTGGCGTGCG
>JAZFQY010000184.1:0-9602 GCA_036445355.1 Alphaproteobacteria bacterium | reverse complement strand
GGTTCGCGTCGTCATTGGGGGGTCCCCTTCTAGCCGTCGAGCACGGCGCGCATGCGGTTGAGCGCCGCCTCGGTCTTCGCCAGCGAGTGCACCAGCGCCGCCCTTATGTAGGGTGCGCCGGGGTTGCCGCCGCCCGCGTCGCGGCCGAGATAGGCGCCGGGCATGACCCTGAGCCCGGCCTCCTGCCACAGGCGGCGCGCCGCGGCCTCGCCGTCGCCGACATCGAGCCACAGATAGAAGCCGCCTCCGGGTCGACTGGCGCCGAAGATGGCCTCGGCGGCGTCGAACTTGTCGCGATAGAGGGCGCGATTGGCGGCGACATGGTCCTCGTCGCGCCACAGGGCGGCGGACGCCTCCTGCACCGGCAGCGGCACCTGGGCGCCGCCATAGTCGCGCAGGGTCTTCAAGAGGTCGACCAGGCGCCGGTCGCCGGCCACGAAGCCCGAGCGCAGGCCGGGCAGGTTGGAACGCTTGCTCAAGGAATGAAAGACCAGCACATCGTCGCAGGTGCCGTCGAGCTCACGGCACGCCTCGAGGGCGCCTGCGGGCGGCGCGCCGCCGTAGATCTCCGCGTAGCACTCGTCGACGGCGAGCACGAAATCGTGGCGCCGCGCCAGCGCCACCGCCGCCTGCAGGCGCTCCAAATTCAATACCGAGCCCTGAGGGTTGGCCGGCGAGTTGAGATAGGCGAGGGCGGTGCGGTCCAACTCCTCCACCGGTAGCGCCGCCAGGTCGGGTTGAAATCCATTGTCGGCGGTTGCCGGCAGCAGGATGGGCTCGGCCCCGGCCATGGCCGCCGCACCCGGATAGACCTGATAGGTGGGGTTGGGCATCAGCACCGCGGGCCGCCGGCCGCCCTTGCGCCGCGGCACCGCCACCAGTGCCGCCATGAACAGGGCTTCGCGGGTGCCGGAGACGGGGACGATCTGGCGGTCGGCGTCGACCATGCCGGGTGGCAGCCGGTAGCGGCGCGCCAGCCACTCGGCAATGGCCTGGCGCAGCGCCGGCAGTCCCTCGCGCGGCGGATAGCGGCCCCAGCCGGCGGCGGCGCGCTCGAGAATCGGGCCGACGAACGCCGGCGGCGGGTGGCGCGGCTCGCCAATCGCCATGTCCAGGGGCGCGTTGCCCGCCGGCGGATCCAAGCCCGACAATAGGGCCCGCAGGCGCTCGAACGGATAGTCGGTGAGCTGGTCGAGCTGTGGGTTGTGCATAGGGCGCGCGCCGTCACCCTGGTCCCCCGCCGGCTGCGTACAAATACGGAACCGTACATAACCTCAAGGGGTTGGCAACACAAGCCGGGAAACGGATCGGCCGGACGCGCCGGGATCTTGGCGAAAAAAGCGGGGGCGCGCGGCCCCCGGATCGCAACGATTTGGCGCGCTCGGCCTACAGGTCGTAGCCCTTCTCGCCGTGGGTTATCAGGTCCAGGCCCTCGATCTCCGCCTCCTCGTCGACGCGCAGTCCCACTAGGGCCGACACGACCTTGACCAGGATGAAGGTGAGTACCCCCGCCCAGACGACCGTTGCGATGACGCCGACGAACTGCACCCCCAACTGGTCGAGGATCGACTTCTCGGAGAGGCCGAGTCCGCCCAGACTGGCGGCGCCGAAGATGGCAGTCAGCAGCACCCCGGTGGCGCCGCCGAAGCCGTGCACCGCGAGCACGTCGAGGGAGTCGTCGATCCGCATCGTGCTCTTCACCAGCGAAACGCCGTAGTAGCAGACGAGCCCGGCGGCGGCGCCGATGGCCAGGGCGCCAACCGGGCCGACATAGCCCGAGGCCGGCGTGATCGTCGCCAGGCCGGCGATGACGCCGGTGGCCATGCCGACCAGGGTCGGCTTGCCGTGCTGGCTCCATTCCGCAACCATCCAGGTGAGAGCGGCGGTGGCGGCGGCGATATGGGTGACGGTCATCGCCATGCCGGCGGCGCCGTCGGCGGCGAGGGCGCTGCCGGCGTTGAAGCCGAACCAGCCCACCCACAGCATGGCGGCCCCGACCAACACCAGCCCCGGGCTATGAGGCGGCTGCACATGCCCCGGGAAGCCGCGGCGGGTGCCCAGGAGCGCCGCCACGATCCCGGCCGAGACGCCGCAACTCAAATGCACCACCAGGCCGCCGGCGAAGTCCTGCACCCCCAGCTCGGCGAGCCAGCCGCCGCCCCACACCCAGTGGGCGATGGGGGCATAGACCAGGATCGACCATGCGCCGCTGAACAAGACCACGGCGCCGAACTTGATGCGCTCCACATAGGCGCCGACTATGAGCGCCGGGGTGATGATGGCGAAGGTCATCTGGAACATGAAGAACACGGTTTCCGGGATGCTGCCGCTCAGGGTGTCGGCACCGACGCCGGCCAGGAAGGCCTTGCCGAGGCCGCCGATCCACGCATTGGCGCTGCCTCCGTCCCCGAAGGAGAGGCTGTAACCGACCACCAGCCACAGGACCGAGACCATGGCGGCAATGGTCAGGCAATGCATCAGCACCGACAGCACGCTGCGCGCCCGCACCAGCCCGCCATAGAAGAGCGCCAGGCCCGGCAGGGTCATGAACAGCACCAGCGCCGTCGAGGTGAGAACCCACGCCGTGTCGCCGCCGCTGAGTTCCTGCGCCCAAGCCGGTGAGGCGGCGAGAGCGAGGCCGAGCCCCGCCGGCAGTCCGAAGATTGTCCGCAACTGGGTCATGTCCGCCCCTCTTTATTTCGTTGGCAAAGGCGAGGCTACGGGCCGCGCCGGTCCCCTTCGGCAACGCCCGAGGCCGCGCCGCCGCCTTGACGTCGCGGGCCAGTTCCGGCTCCCGCCAAGGCGCGACGACCCATGCACGGGCGTCCTAACCCTTACACCAACTCAAATTCCGTGCCATTCGCCGGGGGCGCGGAACTCCCGTGGACTGGCACGCGAGCGGCAAGGGCCGCATGCCTAAGAAATATGCAGCGGGGGCGCAAATGCACAAAATCTGCTCAAACGAGCGCCCCTAGAGCGGATCGTGATTGATCGAGGCCGCCTCGCGGGACCCGATCAATCATTTGAATCCGATCAATATCAAATAATTAGAGCAGATCCGGGTCGATGAATCGCCCCAGGCGATTCTCATCGACCCGGATCTGCTCTAGGCCCGCGATGGAGGGCCAACGGGGCCGGACGCGCGACGGCCCCGCGCCCGGCCTCAGTGGACGGTCTCGCCGTGCAGGTTCAGGTCCAAGCCCTCGATCTCCGTTTCCTGATCGACCCGGAGGCCGCCGGTGAGGACACTCACAACTTTGAGGATGACAAAGCTCGCCACGCCGCACCACACGATGGTCGCCAGAATGCCTATCACCTGGATCCAGACCTGGCCCGCATTGCCCTCCAGCAGGCCAGGCGTGCCGCCGATGGCCTCCGCCGCGAAGACCCCGGTCAAGAGGGCGCCGACAATGCCGCCGATGCCGTGCACGCCGAAGACGTCGAGGGAGTCGTCGTAGCCGAGCTTGTTCTTCAGCCACATGGCGCCCCAGTAGCAGGCGGCACCGGCGGCGATGCCGATGATCAGGGCGCCCGCCGGGGTGACATATCCGGATGCCGGGGTGATCGCCACCAGGCCGCTGATGGCACCGGAGAGGATGCCGAGCACACTTGGCTTGCCGCGCAGCGCCCATTCCAGGAACATCCAGGTGAGCGCCGCCGCGGCGGTGGCGATCTGAGTCACGGCCATGGCCATGCCGGCGGTCTCGTTCGCGGCGACCGCCGAGCCGGCATTGAAGCCGAACCAACCGACCCACAGCATCGAGGCGCCGATCAGACTCAGGGTCAGATTGTGCGGCGCCATGACCTCGCGGCCATAGCCGTGGCGCTTGCCCAGCGTCAGGGCCACCACCAGGCCGGCAACGCCGGCGTTGATGTGGACCACGGTGCCGCCGGCGAAGTCGAGCACGCCCAATTCGCCGAGCCAGCCGCCGCCCCATACCCAGTGGGCGATCGGCGCGTAGACCAGGACGCTCCACAGGGCCATGAACAGGATCAGGGACGAGAACTTCATGCGGTCGGCGAAGGCGCCGGTGATCAACGCCGGCGTGATGATGGCAAAGGTCATCTGGAAGGTCATGAACACGGTCTCGGGAATGGTGCCCCAAAGGCTGCCGAGCCCGATATCGGCGAGCAAAAAGTTATCGAGCCCGCCGACCACTGCATTGAGCGAACCGCCATCGCCGAATGCGAGGGAGTAGTCGACGACCATCCACAAAATGGTCGCCACGCAGCAGATGGCGAAGCTCTGCATCGCCGTCGCCAGCACGTTCTTCTTGCGCACCATGCCGCCGTAGAACAGGGCCAGACCCGGGATCGTCATCAGCAGCACCAGCGCCGTCGCGGTCAGCATCCAGGCGGTGTCGCCCGTATCGAGCTGTTCCTGCGCCAGCGCCGGCCGGCCGGCGAGCAGCAGCATCGCCCCCGCCAACATCGGAACGTGCAGTCGGATGATCTTGTTCTTCATGGTGTGCTCCCCTGGAGGCGACTCGGCCCCGATCGCGAACTTTACCGGAGCAACTCAAGAACCGTGCCGAACTTCCCCGACTCGGAAAAAGTCTTTATCTACAATGGTATAACGCGGATGGGGCCGGCGTGCCGGCGGCGAAAACGGGACTATTTGCCTAATTTTTGCGCAGCCTGGGCGTAGCGATTAACATTTAGGCAAATCCAGCCGTGCGACTACGACGGGCGGGCCGGTTGCGGCCCCGCTGCCAAGTGTCGTCTATCCTTCGGGACGCACCCTCGCCGGCGCCCCTTGCCATGCACGGGCTACAGCGCCTCGGCGCCGGTCTCGCCGGTGCGGATGCGCACCGCCCGGCCAAGCTCGAGGACGAAGACCTTGCCGTCGCCGATCTTTCCCGTTTTCGCGGTGCGCTGAATGGCCTCGACGACCTGATCGACGAGGGAGTCGTCGACCGCGACCTCGATCTTGACCTTGGGCAGGAAGCTAATCTCGTACTCGGCCCCGCGGTAGATCTCCGTCTGCCCCTTCTGCCGGCCGAAGCCCTTGACCTCCGACGCGGTGAGACCCTGTACGCCGAGCGAGGTGAGCGCGTCGCGCACCTCGTCGAGCTTGAAGGGTTTTATGATCGCCATCACCAGCTTCATCTTGCCGTCCTTTCTTGCTTGTGTTGTCCGGCCGCAGCCTTTCCCTGGCGGGCGCGATCCGGGGCTCGTGAACGACGGCGCCGGCGCCCATTAAGTGACAGGTTCAAGAACCGTGCCGAGTCGGGCGCCGCGCGGCACGCGGCCACATTACTAGAATTTCGGGGCCGGGTTGAGGGAGTTTGGCGCCCACGCCGGCCGCCCACTGCACAAACATTATGCAGCGAGCCGATGGGGGCTCCGGCGGCGGGCCGCGCCATCGAATCCTGGACAGGGACCGGCTGCGGCGTGATGGTGCCGCCATGGGCACACGAAGGCGGGAGCCATCCGGTTCGGTCGAAACCGCGGACGCGGTGATCGTCGGCGGCGGCATGGTCGGACTCACCCTCGGCGCCGCCCTCGCCGGCGCCGGCCTCAGGACCACGTTGATCGACACCGTCGACCCAGCGGCGACGGCCGAGCCGGACTATGACGGGCGCACCAGCGCCATCGCCCCTGGCAGCCAACGCGTGCTCGCCGGCGCCGGTGTCTGGGACGGCATCGCCGCCCGCGCCTGCCCGATCCACGACATCCGGGTCTCGGACGGCGACGCTCCCCTTTTCCTGCACTACGACCACCGTGAGGCGGGCCTCGGGCCGATGGGCTGGATCGTCGAGAACCGCGACATCCGCCGCGCCTTGGGCGCCCGCGCCGCCGGGCTCGAGACCCTGCGCCTGCGGGCCCCGGCGCGGCTCACCCGCCTCGAGCGCGGCCGGCACCGGGTCACCGCCCACCTCGCCGACGGCGGCGTCGTGCGCGCGCCCCTGGTCCTCGCCTGCGACGGGCACAATTCGACCGTGCGGCGCCGGGCCGGCATCGCCGCCGCCCATTGGCGCTATCCCCAGACTGGCATCGTCTGCACCGTCGCCCACGAGTTGCCGCACCGCAACGTCGCCCACGAGCGCTTCCTGCCCGCCGGGCCGTTCGCCATCCTGCCCATGGTCGACGACGAGCGCGGTGGTCACCGCTCCTCCATCGTGTGGACCGAGCGCGAAAAGTTGGCGCCGTCCATTCTCGGCCTCGACCGGCACGCCTTCGCGGCCGAGCTAGCGGCGCGCTTCGGCGACTTCCTCGGCGCCCTGGAGGTGGTCGGGCGGCGTTGGGCCTATCCCCTGGGATTGCTGCACGCCGAGCGTTACGTCGACCGCCGCCTGGCGTTGGTCGGCGACGCCGCCCACGCCATCCATCCCATCGCCGGGCAGGGGCTGAACATGGGCCTGCGCGACGTGGCGGCCCTGGCCGAGGTTCTGGTGGACGCCCGCCGCCTCGGCCTCGACCCTGGCGGTGCCGAGGTGCTGGCCCGCTACCAGCGCTGGCGGCGCTTCGACAACACGGTGCTGATGTTCGTCACCGACGGGCTGAACCGGCTGTTCTCCAACGACCTGGCGCCGGTGCGCCTGGCCCGCGACCTGGGCCTGGCCGCGGTCGATGCCGTGCCGCCCCTGAAGCGCCTGTTCATGCGCCACGCCATGGGGCTGATGGGCGACCTGCCGCGCCTGGTGCGCGGCGAGGCGCTGTAGCACTCGCCTGTTACGGATCGCGGCTGAGCCCGTCCGCCGCCAGGCGATCCAGATAGGTTTGCCACAGCTCGTCCTGCTTCTCGCCCAGCTCGTAGAGGTACTGCCAGCTATAGATGCCGGTGTCGTGCAGATCGTCGAAACGCAGGCGCACGGCGTAGTTGCCGATGGGCTCTATCTCGAGGATGCCCACATGGCGCCGTCCGGGCACCAGCTGCGTCGGCCCGGCGCCGTGGCCGCGCACCTCCGCCGACGGGCTCTCGACGCGTAGGAATTCGGCCGGCAAGGAGAAACTGGCGCCGTCGTCGAAGTCGACCAGGAGGCGTTTGTCGGCGCCGACGTAGCGGATCTCGGTCGCCCGGGGGTGAGCGGCAGGCGCGCTCACGAGCGCCGTTCGGACGGGTCGAGCTCACGCGCCTCCTCGACCAGCATGATCGGGATGCGGTCGCGGATCGGGTAGGCGATGCCGGCATTGTCGCTGATCAGCTCCTGGCGTTCGGCATCGTAGCGCAGCGGCCCCTTGGTCAATGGGCAGACCAGGATCTCCAGAAGCTTGGGGTCGACGCCGCCGGCGCGCTGGCGCGGCTCCTGCGCGGCGCCTTCGCCGCCGGGCGGCTTTGGGTTATCGGTGTCTGGCATCGCTTGCTCCCTCCGGCGGCGGATCAGTGCCGCGCCGCGGCGACGTCGTCCGCCGCCGCCATTTCGAACAGGCCGATCATCAGTTTCGCCCGGCTCTCGGTGTCGGCGCTTTCGAGCAGCGCCTGTTTCTCGTCCGCCTCGAAGGGGCAGACCATGGCCAGGGTGGTGACCAGGCGGTCGGCCGGCGCGTCCTCGATCGCGTTCCGGTCGGCGTCGATGCCGTGGTTCTGCAGGTAGAGGCTGAGCGCGCCGAGCAGGCGCGGGCGATCGATCTCGGCGTCGGCATCCGACATGAGATCGGCGGTGTAAGGCGTGAAGTCGGGCCGTACCCGGCGGTAGCCGTCGAACAGGGGCAGTTCGGTGGCAACGCCGAAGCGGCACAGCCCCTTCAGCGTGATCAGCAGCCGCCCGTCGTCGGATTCTTGAAAACTGACGACGCGCGCGGCGCAGCCGACTTCGAAGATCGGCGCCTCGTCGCCGGCGCTTTCGCCGTCGCCGAGCCCGGCGTCGCTCAACTGCACGATGCCCAGCATCCGGCTACCGCCCAAGGCATCGCGCATGAGATTGAGGTAGCGCGGCTCGAAGACGTTGAGGGGCAGGCGCCCCTGGGGCAGCAGCAGCACTCCCCTGAGCGGGAAGATGGGCAGTTCCCGCGGCAACTCCTCGACGCTCGGATCGAACGGGTTCATGCGAACAATATGGAAGACAACCCGCGCCGGCCGCCGGTCGTCACCTCGTGGGTCGGCCCCAGCGCCTCGAAGATCGTCAGCAACTGCCGCCGCGCCGCCTCGTCGTTCCAGGCCCGGTCGCGGCGCACCAGTTCGAGCAGCTCATCGACCGCCTGCTCGGCGTTGCCGTCGCCATAGAGCGCCAGCGCCAGGTCGTAGCGCGCCTGGTGATCGTTCGGGTTCGCCGCCAGGCGAGCGCGCGTCTCCTCCGCCCGGCCCGCCACGCCGGCGGCCTGTTCGGCCAGCTCGAGGCTCGACCGGGCGGCGGCCAGCTCCGCGTCGTCAGCGGCCGCGCCCTCGAGTCCGCCGAGCAGGGACCTGGCCTTGGCCAGGTCGCCGGTGCCGATATAGCATTTGGCGAGGCCGGCGACGGCCTTGGCGTTGGCCGGCTCCTGCGCCAGGACCTGACCAAAGAGGGCACTGGCGCTGCCGATGTCGCCGCCGTCGAGCGCCTGCGCCGCCGCCGCCAGCGCATCATCGACCGGCGATGCGGCCGGCGCCGCGCCGTGGGTGCTGATCAGTCGATCGACCCAGGACTGGATCTGGCTTTCCGGCAGGGCCCCCTGAAAGCCGTCCACCGGCTGGCCGTCCCTGAAGGCGAAGACCGTGGGGACCGACTGGATGCGCAACTGCTGCGCCAGGTCCGGGTTTTCATCGATGTTGACTTTGACCAGGCGCACCGCGCCGCGCGCGGCGGTGACCGCCTTTTCGAGCGCCGGCGTCAACTGCTTGCACGGGCCGCACCACGGGGCCCAGAAGTCGACGATCACCGGCGCCTCGCGGGAGGCGTCCATGACGTCGGCGATGAAGTCCTTGGTCGAGGACTCCTTGATCGGCGGCGGCCCGCCGCCGTCCGTGCCCGCGCCGATGATCTGTTCCATGATGCCGCTGATCCAGCCTTGATTCGACATCAAATGTGGCGGCTTCGGGTCGCAACATCAAGCGCCCTGGCCGCGCCGTCAGTCGAAATCGAGCATCAGCGGCGGGTGGTTGCAGGCGCTGAGGAAGCGCAACAGATCGCCCGGGGAGAGCGCCGTCGTCGCCTGGTTGTGCAGCGGGTGGGCGTTGACCGGGTCGTTCGCCAATACCGCCCGGTCCAGCGCCATGGTCACCGATCCTTCGCGGTCGTTCATTACCGCGAACGGGGTGACGGCGCCGGGCGCCACCCCCAGCGCCTCGGCCAGCAACTCGGCGCTGCCGAAGCTCAATGTGCCCTTGGCGCCCAACACGTGACGCAACGCCTTCAGGTCGACGGCCCGGTCCTCCGGCACCGTGACCAGCCACATGTTGCGCTTCTTGTCGCGCAGGAACAGGTTCTTGATGTGTCCGCCAGGGAGCTGGCCCCGCAGGGCCTTCGATTCCTCCACGGTGTTGACCGGCGGATGACGGTAGGTGCGGCTGTCGATGCCGAGCGCCGCCAGGCGCTCCTGTAGCGGCCGTTCGATGGTGGCGGCGTCGCCCATGGCAGGCGAGCTATAGCGCGCGCCGCCGCGGCGCACAACGACGGCACCCGAAGATGACGGGCCACGGAAGCCGGCGCGGGCGCCCTTGCAATCCGCCGCGCCTTGCGCCT
>JAZFQY010000183.1:0-2301 GCA_036445355.1 Alphaproteobacteria bacterium | reverse complement strand
GACCGCAGAGCGCCGGCGCCGACCCGGGCCCGGCGAGCTACGGCAAGGGCGGGCCGCTCACCGTCACCGACTGCAACCTGATGCTGGGCAAGCTGCAGGCGGAGCATTTTCCCCAGGTCTTCGGTCCCGGTGCCGACCAGCCCCTCGACGCCGACATCGTGCAGGAGAAATTCACCGCCCTGTCGCAAGAGATCCGCGATGCCACCGGCGATGCGCGCGACCCCGTAGAGGTGGCGGAGGGGTTCTTGCGGATCGCGGTCGAGAACATGGCCAACGCCATCAAGGAGATCTCCATCCAGCGCGGCTACGACGTGACCGAGTACACGCTTTGCTCCTTCGGCGGCGCCGGCGGCCAGCACGCCTGCCAGGTCGCCGACGCGCTGGGCGTCACGCGCATCTTCGTACACCCGCTAGCCGGGGTGTTGTCGGCCTACGGCATGGGCCTCGCCGACTTGACCGCCATGCGCGAAAATTCGGTGGAAGGGCGGCTGGCGCCGACGCTGATGCGCTCGACGGACGCGGTGCTCGCCGATCTCGGCGCCGATGCCGTCGCCGAGCTGCGCGGCCAGGACGTGCCGGAGGACGCGATCGAGCTGCGCCGGCGCGCCCATATCCGCTACGAGGGCACGGACGCTGCCCTTGTGGTCGCCTACGGCGCCCTCGACGAGGTGATTGCCAATTTCGAGGCCGCGCACCGCCAGCGCTATGGCTTCATCGTGCCGGAGAAGGGCCACATCGTCGAGGCGTTGTCGGTGGAGGCGATCGGGCGCATGGGCGAGGTCGAGGACCCGGAGCTGCCGGCGGGCGGCCGCGCCAAGGCGCCGCCCCTCGACCGCGTCACCTTCCATAGCGGCGGCGCGGCGCATGCGGCGCCGGTCTACGACCGCGATGCGCTGGCGCCGGGTGCGCGCATCGACGGCCCCGCCATCATCATCGAGGCCACCGGCACCAACGTGGTCGAGCCCGGCTGGCGGGCGGAGTTCACCAGCCACGGCCACCTGATCCTCACCCGCGTGGCGGCGCTCAAGCGTGCCGCCGCCGTCGGCACCGACGTCGATCCGGTGATGCTGGAGGTCTTCAATAATCTGTTCATGTCCATCGCCGAGCAGATGGGCACGACCCTGGAGAAGACCAGCTACTCGGTGAACATCAAGGAACGCCTCGACTTCTCCTGCGCCATCTTCGACCAGCATGGACGCCTGATCGCCAACGCGCCGCACATGCCGGTGCATCTGGGCTCGATGGACGAGTCGGTGCAGACGGTCATCCGTCTGCGCGGCGCGGAGATGCGTCCTGGCGATGTCTACTTCCTCAACGCGCCCTACAATGGCGGCACCCATCTGCCCGACATCACGGTCATCACGCCGGTCTTCGACGAGGCGGGCGACGACATCCTGTTCTACGCCGGCAGCCGCGGCCACCACGCCGACATCGGCGGCATCACGCCGGGCTCCATGCCCCCCGACAGCCGCACGATCGAGGAGGAGGGCGTCTTGATCGACAATGTGAGGCTGGTCGAGGGCGGCCGATTCCTGGAGACGGAGGTCAGGGCATTGCTCGCCTCGGGCGCCTATCCGGCGCGCAACCCGGATCAGAACGTCGCCGATCTGAAGGCGCAGATCGCCGCAAACAAAAAGGGCGTGCAGGAGCTCGCACGCATGATCGGCCATTTCGGCTTGGATGTGGTGCACGCCTATATGCGCCACGTGCAGGACAACGCCGAGGAGCAGGTGCGCTGCGTACTGGGCGTGCTCAAGGACGGGTCGTTCGAGTATCCGCTGGACAACGGCGCCATCGTGCGGGTCGAGGTCCGGATCGACCGTGGGCGGCGGCAGGCGGTGATCGACTTCTCGCGCTCCTCGCCGCAACTGGCGAGCAACTTCAACGCTCCCGCGGCGGTGACGCGGGCGGCGGTGCTCTACGTCTTCCGGACCCTGGTCGACGACGACATCCCCATGAACCACGGCTGCATGAGGCCCTTGCAGGTGATCGTGCCCGAGGGCTCCATGCTCAACCCGAGCTATCCGGCGGCGGTGGTCGCCGGCAATGTGGAGACCAGCCAGGTGCTCACCGACGCCCTCTATGGCGCGCTCGGCGTCATGGCCGGCGCCCAGGGCACCATGAACAACGTCACCTTCGGCAACGAGCGCTACCAGTACTACGAGACGGTGTGCGGTGGCTCCGGCGCCGGGCCCGACTTCGACGGCACCGCCGCCGTGCACACCCACATGACCAACACGCGCCTGACCGACCCGGTCGAAGGGATCTTCGCCGCGCGCGAAGACCAGCACCTCGACCACT
>JAZFQY010000182.1:0-2880 GCA_036445355.1 Alphaproteobacteria bacterium | reverse complement strand
CTGATCACCTGCCGGCACGAGGCGTCCGCCGCCAACATGGCGGAGGCCTACGGCAAGCTGACGTCGAGGCCGGGGGTGTGCCTGGTGACGCGCGGCCCCGGCGCCTGCCACGCCGCCATCGGGCTGCACACCGCCTACCAGGACTCGACGCCGCTTTTGCTCCTGGTCGGTCAGATCCCTCGCGGCCACCAGGAACGCGAGGCGTTTCAGGAGATCGACTACCGCCGTATGTTCGGCGAGCTCGCCAAGTGGGTGGCGCAGATCGACCAGGCCGAGCGGGTGCCCGAGATGATTCACCACGCCTTGCACACCGCCGTTTCCGGCCGCCCGGGGCCGGTCGTGCTGGCCCTGCCCGAGGACATGCTGGGCGAGCGTTCAACGGTCGCCGACGGCGGCCCCTACCGGCCGGCGCGGCCGCATCCCGGACGCCAGGATATGGAAGCGCTGCGGCGGCTTTTGGCGGCGGCCGAACGGCCTTTGATGCTGCTCGGCGGCGGCGGGTGGAGCGACGCGGCCTGCTTTGAGATCGCCGCCTTCGCCGAGGCGAATGGCCTGCCTGTCTGCTGCGGCTTTCGCCGCCATGATCTGTTCGACAACACCGATTCGAACTTCGCCGGCGAGCTCGGCATCGCTCCCAACCCCAAGCTGATCCGCCGGATCGAGGAGGCCGACCTGCTTCTCGTCGTCGGCGCGCGACTGGGCGAGGTCACCACTCAGGGCTACACCATACTGGGCGCGCCCGAGCCGGGCCGCACCCTCATCCACGTCCATGCGGGCGCCGAGGAGTTGGGGCGCGTCTTTCGGCCCACCCTCGCCGTGCTCTCCGGCATGCCCGAGTTCGCCGCCGCGGCGGCGGCGCTTGAGCCCGTGGACGGCGGCCGTTGGCGCGCCTGGACCGAGGCGGCGCGCCGTGACTACCTCGAGAACCTGGTGCCTCGGCCCTACGAGGGCGCCTTCGACCCGGGCCGGGCGATGCTTTGGTTGCGCGAGCGGCTGCCGCCCGACGCCATCGTCACGGTCGACGCCGGCAATTTCAGCGGCTGGCCGCAACGGTTCCTCCAGTTCCGGCGGCCGGGCCGGCTGCTCGGTCCCACCAGCGGGGCCATGGGCTACAGCGTGCCGGCCGGCGTCTCGGCGAGCCTCGTCCATCCCGGGCGCATGGTGGTCAGCTTCGTCGGCGACGGCAGCTTCCTGATGGGCGCACACGAGCTCGCGACGGCCGTGGGCCACGGCGCCAAGCCGATCATCCTGGTCTTCAACAACGGCATGTACGGAACCATCCGCATGCATCAGGAGCGCCTCCACCCGGACCGGGTCATCGCGACCGATCTCACCAACCCCGACTTCGCCGCGCTGGCCCGAGCCTATGGCGCGTATGGCGAAAGGGTGGAGCGGACCGAGGACTTCGCCCCCGCTTTCGACGCCGCCGCCGCGGCGGAAGGGCCGGCGGTGCTGGAACTCGCGATCGATCCCGAGCTGATCACGACGCGCACGACCCTGAGCGCCATCCGCGAGCAGGCCCGCGCCCGTCTGGCCGAAGCGGGGGAGGCGCCGTGACCTCCGCAACTCGGCGCGAGCGGCCCGAGGAAGTGCGCGGCCACCGCTTGTAGAAGTGCGCGACCCGCGCGCCTGCGGCCATCGATCAGGTCGCCTGTGATGTTGGGCCTGACGACCGGTGTCCGGTGGTGAGCGGCGTCGCCTCGCCATTTCACCACGACCAGACGGTGTGGAGTCGGATTTGCGGGGTCTGATCGTCGGGTTCATTTACAGCCGCAGCCCTGATGGCCTGATCAACCCAGACGCCGTCGGGAGCGCCAACGTTCCCGCGCCCGGCCGAAAATTTTTCCCGGTGCGCCGACGGATTCGGCGCCTGATGTTCGTGTAACTCACATGCTGCGTCGTCATTGACGCATGCGGAGACACGAAATCCTGGAGGGTTGAACCATGGGTACGTTGAGAGCATTCGCCTTCGGGCTGATGGCGGCATCCGCCGTCGGACTCGCCGCCGTTGCGGCGCCGGCAGGCGCCCACGGCCGGGGCGGACACGGCTATGGTGGTTTCATGAGGCTTCTGGACACCGACGGGGATGGCAAGGTCAGCCTTGCCGAGATTACGGCCGAGCAGAAGAGACTCTTCGGGGCGGTGGACATCGACGGTGACGGCAAGCTGTCGGTTGCCGAGTTCCGCCGGCGCGGGCACCTGTTGCAAAGACTGCGGGCGACCACCCTGTTCGATCTGATGGATGCGAACGGCGACCGCGAGCTCACCGTCGAGGAAGTTTCACAACCGTCCGAAAGGTGGTTTCGGCGCTATGACGCCAATGGCGAGGGGATGCTCGAAGAACAGGAACTGCCCGGCAAATGACGGAAGCGTTCTTGACCCCGAGCCCCGACCCTACGCGGCGCTTAGGCGATACTTGGCGGACATGCAAAGCCGCGCATGGGTTTGATGGACGTCCGAACGCCCACCTCTTCGAGCCAAGCCGACGACGATCTTCTGGTGCAAGGGGCGGCGAGGGGGGACCAATCGGCGTGGACGGCCCTCGTCGACCGGCCCCGCGGCAAGAAAGACGCCGCGTCAGTCAGGAATTTCAAAAGGTGGCTTTATCAATGTCCGTTCTGCTCGGTCCCGCGAGCACGGCAGAACGGCTGGTTGATTTTTCAAGGCCATCGAAAATTCGGGTCCTGCATATTTTCGCTCGCGTGCATCACAAGGCGCCAAGCTCCGCCCCGCGGGGCTGCAGGGGCCCGTGGGCCCCGCCGGCCCGAGCACTCGGCAGCCTCAGGAGGCTTTTGCGAGAGACCTGACGAGATCCAGAACGCGCTTGCGCACCCGCCGGTCCGTCACCCCGTAGTACGCGCGGACCAGCTCGAGGGTTTC
>JAZFQY010000181.1:0-8481 GCA_036445355.1 Alphaproteobacteria bacterium | reverse complement strand
GCCTCTACGCCCTCGGCGGTCGCTCCGTCGATCACCGCCACGATGAGGTCGTCGAACTGTGGGAAGGCGCGATCGAACGCCAGATCATTGCGGCGAAAGGGCACATCGGGCGAGATCATGTCGGTGGTACTGGTGTTGATCACCAGAGTGTCGAGCGTGTAGACGAGGGCAACGGCCGTCAACGCCAGGGCGACAAGCACGACCACGGGCGCTCGCCGCCGCACAATGTCCATCCAGCCGGCGAGGGCGCGCCCATACAAGCTGCTCGCGGCCACACCCACGGCTAGCCCTCGCTATTGTGCGCGGTCATTGGTCGAGAGACTCGCATGCTGGAAGCTGCTAGGCTTGACCCAGGGTGTAGCGCCCGGACCGGCTACGGCGTTTCGACGGCACCGACGATCCGATTTCGGCCGGTGAAAATAGTCCGCGCCACCGGGTTTCGCCAGAGATGATCGTCATGGACCGACTTGTACGCCGCGCACTTGCCACACTTTCGCTAATATTCATACTCGCCGCGCCTGCGGGCGCGGAGGGACCGCCGAGCAAGTCGATTGTGGATTTCAACGCCACGCTCGTCGACGCGATGCGCAGCGCCGATACCCTCGGCCTCGAGGGACGATACGAGATGCTCGCCCCGGCGCTGACGCAGCTGTTCAACTTTCCGGAGATGACCCGCATCGCCGCGGGTCGGCACTGGCAGCAAATGAGCGCTGCCGAACGCGAGCACCTGACCGACGTCTTCATGCGCATGAGCATTACCACCTATGCGGCGCGATTCGACGGCTACTCCGGCGAGCGATTCGAGGTCCTCGGCGAGCGGCCGGCACTGCGCGGCTCGTTCCTGGTCGAGAACAAGATCGTCAAGCCGTCGGGCGAAACGGTGCCGATTAACTACCTCCTGCGCCAATACGACGGCGAGTGGCGCGTCGTTGACGTCCTGCTCGATGCCAAATACAGCGAGCTCGCCGTCAGGCGGTCCGAGTTCGTCTCGATTCTGAAATCGAAAGGATACGACGAGTTGATCAGCCGCTTGCAGGACATGATCGCCAAGCTGGAGGCCAAAGCCAAAAATTAGGAGGGGTCAACCCGACACGCCGCCGGCCCGCCCGGCCGAATCGATGCGGCCGGTGGATCTTGCATTGCCATGAGCCACGATACCTGGATCCACCATGTCGTGCGCCCGGCAGTCCGGCCCCTGGTCGGGACGCCGATAACGCCGAACCATATCACGACACTGCGCCTGATGACCGGCTTGGCCGCCGCGGCGGCGTTCGCCGAAGGCGGAGAAAGCTGGCGGGCCTGGGGCGGCGGCATTTTCCTCCTCTCCATGCTGCTCGACCGGGCGGACGGGGAGCTGGCGCGCCTCGGCGGCATGGCCAGCCGCTGGGGCCACACCTACGATCTCTCGGCCGACGCCGCCTGCAACACGCTGGTCTTCGTCGGCCTCGGCATTGGTCTCAGGTCCGGGACCTTCGGTGACTGGGCGGTGCCCATGGGGATTTTGGCGGCGGTGGCTGTCGCCGTGATCTTCTGGCTGGTGGCCATGCTCGAAAAGAGGCGGGGCATTCCGGCCGGCGGGTTGTCGGCCTTTGCCGGCTTCGACCCCGACGACGCCCTGCTCGTGGTGCCGCTGGCCCTGTGGTCGGGCTTCGCCGAGGCCTTACTGGTGGCGGCCGGCATCGGTGCCCCGGCCTTCGCGATCTTCATGTATGTAAAATTTCGGCACGGTCTCGCCGTCGGCGCCGACGGTCCAGATCGTTGAAGCGCCGGTCGGACGCGGCGGTCAGGATTTTCGTTCGATCACGAAGCGGGCCATCGCCCGCAGGAGATCCGCCTCCTGGGAGAAGAGATCGAGGTGTGCCGCGGCCGAGGCGGCGATTTCTTCCGCCCTGGCGCGCGCGCGCTCGACGCCCAGCAGGGCGACGAAGGTGGCCCTATCGCCCGCCGTGTCCTGACCCGTCGGCTTGCCCATTGCCGCCGCCGAACCCTGGGCGTCCAGCAAATCGTCGGCGATCTGAAAGGCGAGCCCGAGATCGCGACCGTAGGCGCCGAGCGCTCCCCTCTCTGCCGCTCCCGCCTGTCCCAGCACCGCGCCCGCCTCGCAGGCGAAGGCGATGAGCGACCCGGTCTTCAGGCGATGCAGGCGGGTGATTCCGTGCATATCGAGGCCCCCGCGCTCGGGGGAAATGTCGAGCATTTGCCCGCCGACCATGCCCGCCGAGCCGGCGGCGGTGGCGAGGCCGGCCACGAGCGCGGCACGCACGCCGGCGTCGCCATGGGTGCGCGGGTCGGCGAGGACCGAGAAGGCCTCGGTCAGGAGCCCGTCACCGGCCAGGATCGCGGTCGCCTCGTCGAAGGTCTTGTGGGCGGTCGGTCGGCCGCGGCGCAGGTTGCTGTCGTCCATGGCCGGCAGGTCGTCATGCACCAGGCTGTAGCAGTGCACCATCTCCACCGCCGCGGCCGCCCGCAGCGCGTCATCCAGTCCGACGCCGAATATCCGGGCGCCGGCGGTCACCAGGAACGGGCGCAACCGCTTGCCGCCGGCCAGGCAGGCATAGCGCATGGCCTCGACCACCCGGCCTTCCGGGCCGGCGACCGATGGCAGCAGGCCGTCGAGGGTGGCCTCCACGGCGGCGGCGGTCTCGCTTAGCGCATCCGCGAGCCGATTTATGCGCCCTGCCCGCATCGACCCTCTCCGAGCTCGCCGCCGCATCTGGGCGGCGCAAGCCGACACTCTAGCGTCTGCCGGCGCATCCTGCGCCCCAGGCATAGCTCGTCCCCATGGGGCCGGCCGAATTACTATACTGAATCCACATGGCCGCCGCCGAATTGCCGGCGCCAAGATTTGAGACGGGGCCAGGCGATCGGTGCTGCACCCGCACGCCCGAGAAGGATGAAGCGGAAATCATGACTGCACTCGACATCGGCCCGCTGTCGTTGACGCCCGGCCCGCTCACCACCTAGGCGGCGGCGAGGCAGGCGATGCTGCGCGACTGGGGCGCCCGTCACGGCGGTTTCATCGCGCTGACGGCGCGGGTCCGCCACGGCCTGTTGCGCAATGTGTACAGGGAGGCCGATCGCGTCGCCGGGCGGAACCGCGCGCATGGCCGTGCGAGTCAAGCGGCGCGATTTTCCGGCCGGCATCTGATAGATTGGCGCCGCCGCCCGCCCATTGCTGCTTGGTCGGCATGGCATCGGCGGACGGCGGTGATGCCCTGCGAGGAGGCGCTGTGAGGAGGCCTTGCCCTTGAGCAAGCCGGCTCCAATCCTGCATCCGGTGCGTGGCGCCGAGTCGGCGCCACGCCGCGTCACCGTCCTCGGCTCGACCGGCTCGATCGGTTGCAGCACCCTCGATCTTATCGCGCGCAGCCCCGAGGCCTTCGAGCTCGAGGCCCTGACGGCGCGAAATAGCGTCGATCGGCTGGCGGAGCAGGCGCGCCGGCTCTGCCCGAAGCTCGCCGTGGTCGCCGACCCGGCGCTCTACGCGCCGCTGAGGAGCGCGCTTGCGGGGAGCGGCGTCGAGGCGGCCGCTGGGCCGGAGGCCCTGGTCGAGGCCGCCCAGCGCCCGGCGGATTGGGTGATGGCGGCGATAATGGGCGCCGCCGGCCTGGCCCCGACCCTGGCGGCAATCCGGCGCGGCGCCATTGTCGCACTTGCCAACAAGGAGACGCTGGTCTCGGCCGGGCCGTTCATGATGGCCGAGATCGAGCGCCATGGCGCGACGCTCCTACCCGTCGACTCCGAGCACAGCGCCATCTTCCAGGTCTTCGATTTCGACAATCTGGATGCGGTGGAGCGCATCGTCCTCACCGCCTCGGGCGGTCCCTTCCGGCGGCTCGACCGAAGCGCCATGGCGGCGGTGACTCCGGCCCAGGCGGTGGCCCATCCGGTGTGGGACATGGGGGCGAAGATCTCGGTCGATTCCGCGACCATGATGAACAAGGGTCTGGAGCTGATCGAGGCGCATCAGCTGTTCCATTTGCCGGGGGAGCGGATCGAGATTCTGGTGCATCCGCAATCCGTGGTGCACAGCCTGGTCGCCTACCGCGACGGCTCGGTGCTGGCGCAACTGGGCAGCCCCGACATGCGCACACCCATCTCCTACGCCCTGGCATGGCCACGGCGCATGGCCACACCGGTGGAACCCCTCGACCTGGCACGAATCGGCCGGCTCGACTTCGAGCCGCCGGACCCGGAGCGATTTCCGGCGCTCGGCCTCGCCCGCCAGGCATTGGACGATGGCGGCTCGGCGCCGACGGTCCTCAACGCCGCCAACGAGGCGGCGGTGCACGAATTCCTGGGTGGGAGGATCGGCTTCCTCGATATCATGGAGATCGTGGAGCGAACCCTGGGCGCGCTGCCGTCCCGAACGCTCTCCTCCCTCGACGATGTCGTCGAAATCGACCGCCGCGCACGCGAGGTCGCCGACCGAATTGCCGCGGGGCTGGGCTAGCTCGGGCTAAATCAGCCCGTAGCGGAGAACGATCCAGAACTTCTCGGCGCGAGATACCCGCACGCGCGCGGCCTGGCGGCGCC
The DNA here is from genome assembly GCA_036445355.1 of Alphaproteobacteria bacterium. Classification (GTDB taxonomy): domain Bacteria; phylum Pseudomonadota; class Alphaproteobacteria; order UBA6615; family UBA6615; genus JAZFQY01. Next base: position 3,945 of record JAZFQY010000181.1, on the reverse strand, counting down.
AGCCCCGCCGCTCCAGCCGCGCCAGCAGCCGCTCGTAGACCTCCATCATGACGATCGAGGGCCTGAGCCGCCGCCGGTCGCAGCGCCCCAGTAGGGCGCGACTTTGGCGAAAGCGCTCGCGGGCCCGCGCCGCGAGCTCGGCGCAGACCCGGGGCAGGGCGGCGTGAGACAGGACCTCGGATGGTCCGCGAGTCGCGATGCTGTGGGCATCCAGGAGCTCGCGCGGCAGGTAGAGGCGGCCGCGCGCCGCGTCCTCCCACAGGTCGCGCAGGATATTGGTCAGCTGCAGGGCCTCGCCGAGGCTGAGCGCCAGCGCCTCCGCCTCGGGCTCGTGGGCGCCGAAGATGCGGATCGACAGCCGGCCCACTGCGCCGGCGACGCGCCGGCAATAGGCCTCGAGCTCGGCCAGGCTCGGGGCGCGCATGGTCCCTGAGAGGTCCATCTCCATGCCGTCGATGATCGCCAGGAACTCGCCTTGCGGCAGGTCGAATGCCGCCACCGGCCGGCGCAGGGCCGAGGTGATTGGAGCGGTGGGGTGACCGGCGTAGAGGCGCCCGATCTCGGCCCGCCAGCGGTCTAGCTCGCGCTGCCGCTCGCCGCTGTCCCCCGGCTCGTCGGTGATGTCGTCCACGGCACGGCAATATGCGTAGAGCGCGTACATCGCCTGCCGGCGGGCGCGCGGCAGCAGGCGCATGCCCCACAAAAACGAGGAATCGGAACCCTCGACGATGTCCCGCACATGGGCCCTAGCCTGTTCCTCGGTGATCGAGCCGGGGCCATTGGCGGCCACGACGCCTCCGCTGAGCTGGCTTGGCGCGGCCATGGCTCAGCCCTGGCGTGCCGTCCGCATTCGTCGGCCGCTTCCGAGCGCCCGCCGGGCGAGCACGCCGAGAGCCCCCATTGCGGCGTTGCCAACGAAGCCGAGGCGTGAGGGGACCACCCGCTCGGCCAACGGATCGCGGCGCCTGAGCCGCGCCTCGATCCTCTTGGCCAGGCGCAGGATGGCACCCGATTCCATGGCGAGACCGGAGCTCGCCAGTTGTTCGGGCAAGGGCCTGGCCGTCGCCAGCAGGGATGCGATGCCGCCAAGGCACCGGTCGAGGACCCGGCGCAGTGCCGGATCGGCACGCGGCGCAGCAAGCGCCGTCACGTCCAGGCCCTCTCCGCCGAGCCAGTCGAGAGGCAGGTAGACCCGATCCAGCCGTGCAAAGTCGGCGCGGACGTCCTGCAGGTGGTTCAGCACCTGCAGGGCCGAGCACAACCCGTCCGCTGCCGGGTAGGCGCTGCGCGCCTCGCCGTGCAGATCGAGGAGATAGCGGCCGACCGGATTGGCCGACAGCTCGCAATAGCCCATGAGGTCGGCCCAGTCTGCATAGCGCAGCTTGGTCGCGTCCAACTTGAAGGCCGCCAGCAGATCGACGCAATGCCTGGTCGAGACGCCGGTCTCGACCAGGCTGGTGCGCATCCGATAGGCCCTGTCCAGCGCCGGGTCATTGACCACCTTGCCACTCACCGCCGCCTCGAATCGGTCGAGGCGATGCACCTTGTCCTCCGGCGCCAGATCCGGATTGTCGGCGATGTCGTCGGCGGCACGGGCGAAGGCATAGAAGGTCGCCACGTGCGGCCGCAGCCGCGCCGGCAGCAGCCACGAGCCGACGGGGAAGTTCTCGTCCCCCGCGCCCTTGCCCGACGGTGTCTCGATCCGCGCCGGCTGCATCGTCGTCTCCGCCCGGCCGTCAATCCTCGGCGCTGGCCAGGTGCGTGCCGGTGCGGCCCTTCCAGGCGCCGCCCCGGCCGCGCATATGCGCAAACGCCGAGTCGAGCGTCATTGCGCAGTAAAGACAAGCGGCAATCGGCAGCAGTGGTGCGAAGGCCGTGGACTGACCGTAGTAACGCAGGGTCGGCCAAATCGTTGCCGACATGACGAGCCACGCCGCAAGCCCTATTAGCCCCGCGCCCCACTGCCCGTGCACGGGCCAGGCGAGCACGACCAGGGGCGGCACCAGATAGGCGACGAGCATCGCCGCCAGCGTGCCGACAAGCAGCAACGGCGAGTGGCCAAGCTGGGTGTAGGCGCTGCGCGCCACCATGCGCCAGATGCCATTGATGCCGCCATAGTCGCGGCGGCTGTGGGCAGCGCGGGTGAGGCCGAGCCAGATGCGCCCGCCGCCGGGGCGGCCCTTGGCCTTGATCAGCGACGCCAGGGCGCAGTCGTCGATCAAGGCACCGGCGATTGGCGCCAGCCCGCCCGCGCGCGCCAGTGCCTGGGGGCGCACCAGGAGGCAGCCCCCGGCGGCCGCGGCCGTGCGCCGCCGCGGATCGTTGACCCAGGCGAAGGGATAGAGCTTGCGGAAAAAGAATACGAAGGGGGCAAGCAGCAGTTGCTCGGCGATACCGCGACCGGGCAATTCGACCATCAGCGATGCGAGGTCCAGATCCTCGGCCACGGCCCGCGCCGCCAGGAAGCGCAGGACTTCGGGTCCGTGCTCGATATCGGCGTCCGTGAACCAGAGGTAACTCGCTGTCGGCAAGCCCCGCTCGGCCTCGTGCACGCCTTCGGACAGGGCCCACAGCTTGCCGGTCCAGCCGTCGGGCAAGGGCCGCGCCGCGATCACGCGCACATCTTCACCCCGGCCCACCGACCGTGCGGACTCGGCGGCCACGGCGGCGGTACTGTCGTCGCTGTGGTCGTCGATGACCACGATCATCAGCTGCCCCGGATAGCGCTGGTCGAGCAGGGATCGAACGGCACCGCCGATGAGGCCCGCCTCGTTACGCGCCGGTATGATGGCGGCCACCTCGGGCCACGGCCGGGCGGCCGGGAAACGCGCCGTGTCGAGAGAGACGATGCGCCAAAAAAAGCCGCGAGCGAGCAGGAGATAGAGCCACGCCAGCAGCGACAGCCCGGCGAGTATCGTCAGCATTCCGGTCCTATGATCGACCGGCGCTCGAATAGGAAAGACGGATCGCGTATCGGGTTCGCGTTCACTGTGCGGAAAATAGCCCCTGCATTTGTCGCTGTGGTGCGCTGCCGTGCCCATGCGAGCGAAAATTACTCTGCCGCCGATGCGGCGCACAATCGACAGTGCGATCGTTGATATGCGAGGCACTGCATGCGGATCATCGCACCACTGCGATTGCGCCACAAGGCGCCTTCTAGGCTCGTAGGCTCGTGACGGCCGGCAGTTGTGCTCCGGCGACTCGCAGGTTAATGACCCGATCGCGGGCGGGTCCGGTCGCCGGTTCCTTGCTTGGCATGGGGGCCGCTCCTTGATGTCGGTATTCGGGCGCGGTTTGGCGCTTGCCGTCGGGTACCGGGCCCGGTGAACGCAGGGAGGATAGAGGAATGACCTGGTCGGTCGTCGCGCGCGACCCCGACACCGGCTTCTTCGCGGTCGCCATTGCCACCCGCTTCTTCGCCGTCGGCGCCGTCTGCCCCTGGGCCGAGGGCGGTGCGGGCGCCGTCTCGACTCAGGCGCCGATCAATCCGACCCTGGGGCCGCGCGGCCTGGCGCTCCTGCGCCAAGGCTCACGCGCCGAAGATGCGTGCGATATGCTGGTCCATGGCGATGAAGGGCGTGGCGCGCCAGCGCTTCGTGCCGTTCACGCGCGCCTTTCCGACACCGGAGCGGCCTTACGGCATCACCGACCGGGCGCTGATCGAGAAGATCATCGAGCGCGACGCCGGCAAGCCCCTGCAACGCGACGCGCCCATCCCCGAAATGTTAGGACTCATACCAAATCTCGGTAATAAGGACCCATTTCATGGCGGCGCATTGGTCCTCCCGGTTAGGCGGGCGGCGCGGCGCGATGCCCCTGCATCGGGCAAGCCGCGCAACGCTGCCGGAGGGCCAATGCGCCCCACCGAAGGCCGCCAACTTTTGTCCGCTGGCGTCGTTGCGCTCCTTATCCGATGCGGGGGCATCGAATTGCGAAGCGCGCCTA
>JAZFQY010000180.1:0-4173 GCA_036445355.1 Alphaproteobacteria bacterium | reverse complement strand
GACCTCGCCGTCGCCTGCGCGGCCGAGCACGAATTGAAACTGCCCATGGTCCGGGGCTGAGCCGTGGCGGCGGCGCTCACCCTCACTCCCGGCACGGTGACCCTGGGCGAGCTGCGCCGCATCGCCGACGGCGAGGTCTCGGTCATGATCGACCCGGCGTGCCGGCCGGCGGTGGAGGCGGCGGCGGAAACCGTCGCCCGTGTGCTCGCCGCGGGCGAGACCGTCTACGGCATCAACACCGGCTTTGGCGCCCTCGCCCGCACCACCATCGCGCCCGACCAGCTGGCCGAGCTGCAAACCAACCTGGTGCGCTCCCATTGCGCCGGCATCGGGCCGCTCCTGGACGACGCAACCGTGCGCCTGATCATGGCGCTCAAGCTGGTGGGGCTGGCGCGGGGCCATTCCGGCGTGCGCTGGCAGGTGATCGAAGCCATCGAGACGCTGCTCGCCGCCGGCGTGATGCCCTGCATTCCGTCTAAGGGGTCTGTCGGCGCGTCCGGCGATCTGGCGCCGCTGGCGCACATGTCGGCCGTGCTGTTGGGCGAGGGCGAGGTGCGCCACCGGGGCGAGACCATGCCGGCGGCCGACGGCCTCGCCCGCGCCAGGCTCGCGCCCCTGGCCCTGGCGCCCAAGGAGGGGCTGGCGCTGTTGAATGGCACCCAGGTCTCGACGGCGCTCGCCCTCATGGGGCTGTTCGCCGCCGAGAACCTGTTCGCCAGCGCCGTCGTCGCCGGCGCTCTATCGACCGACGCCGCCAAGGCCAGCGACACCCCCTTCGACCCGCGCATCCACGCGCTCCGCGGCCAGCCCGGCCAGGAGGACGTCGCCGCCGCTTACCGGACGCTGCTCGCCGGCAGCGCCATCCGCACCTCACACCTGGATTGCGACCGGGTGCAGGACCCCTATTCCCTGCGCTGCCAGCCCCAGGTCATGGGCGCCTGTCTGGACCAGATCCGGTACGCCGCCGGCGTGCTCGTGCGCGAGGCCAACGCCGTCACCGACAACCCGCTCATCTTCGCAGAAGAAGGCGAGGTGCTGTCGGGCGGCAACTTCCATGGCGAGCCGGTGGCCATGGCCGCCGACGGGCTCGCCCTGGCGCTGGCGGAGATGGGTGCCTTGTCGGAGCGCCGGGTGGCGCTCCTGATCGACTCCTCACTGAGCGAGCTGCCGCCGTTCCTGACGCAAGAGGGCGGCGTCAATTCCGGCTTCATGATCGCCCAGGTGACGGCGGCGGCCCTGGCCTCGGAGAACAAGTCCCTGGCCCACCCGGCGAGCGTCGACAGCCTGCCCACGTCCGCCAACCAGGAGGACCATGTGTCGATGGCCACCTTCGCCGCGCGCCGGCTCGGCGAGATGGCCGGCAACACGGCCGCCATTATCGGCATCGAGCTCCTCGCCGCCTGCCAGGGGCTCGAGTTCCGCAGGCCGCTCACGACCTCGGCGCCACTCGAAGAAGTGTTCGCGCGCGTTCGCGCCGTGGCTCCCCCCTTCACGCGCGACCGCGCCTTCGCCCCGGACATCGAGGCGGCCAAGACCCTCGCCGCCTCCGAATCCAACCACGCCCACGTGCCGGGCCTGCTGCCCAGCCTATCGGAATAGGGCGCTGGGCTTGGAGCCGTTCACCTTCCGGCAAGGGACCACGCCGCTGCTGGTGGGCATGCCCCATATCGGGACGGCGATCCCCGAGGACATCGCCCGGGGCATGACCGAGGCGGCGCTCACGGTGCCCGACACCGACTGGCACCTGGATCGCCTCTACGATTTCCTCGATGAAATCGGTGCCTCGGTGCTGGCGGCAGCCTGGTCGCGCTACGTGGTCGACACCAACCGGCCGCCCGACGGCGCGGACCTCTATCCCGGCGAGGACACGACCGGCGTCGTTCCTCTGGATACGTTCGACCGCGCCCCCCTGTACCGGCCGGGTACCGCCCCGGACGCGGGCCAAGTGGCGCGCCGGATCGACACCTACTGGCGGCCGTACCACACCAAGATCCAAAAGGAGCTTGAACGCCTGAAGGCGGCGCACGGGTATGCGCTCATGTGGGAGGCGCATTCCATCCACAGCGTCGTGCCGCGCTTCTTCGACGGTCGCCTGCCGGACCTCAATCTGGGCACCGTCAACGGCGCGTCCTGCGCGCCTGATCTTGCGGCGCGTCTGTATGAGATCGCTCAGGGGTCCGAATACGACGCCGTGCTCGACGGCCGCTTCATGGGCGGCCACATCCTGCGCGCCCATGGCGACCCGGCGGGCGGCGTGCAGGCGGTGCAGCTTGAGCTCTCCCAGGCGACCTACATGGACGAGGCGCCGCCCGTCGCCTTCCGCGAGGAGTGGGCCGCCGCCCTGCGCCCGACCCTGCGCGCCCTCATCGACGCCATGCTCGCCTGGGCCGACGGGCGGTCATGACTCGCCTGTTCGCGGCCGAGGCATTGCTCGAGACGGGCTGGGCGCGGGACGTGCTGATCGAGATCGACGGCGCCGGCAATATCGCGGCGATCACGCCCAGGGCGAATCCGGGCAATGCCCCGCGCGCCGCCGGGCCGGTGATCCCCGGCATGGCCGACCTGCACTCCCATGCCTTCCAGCGCGCCATGGCCGGCCTGGCGGAGGGCGCCGGCGCGGACAACTTCTGGACCTGGCGGGAGCTCATGTACGGCTTTCTCGCCCACCTGACGCCCGACGACCTGCACGCCATCGCGGCGCAGCTCTGCGTCGAGCTCCTGAAGCAGGGCTACACATGCCTGGGCGAGTTCCACTACCTGCACAACGCCCCCGACGGCGCGCCCTACGAGGACCGGGCCGAGATGTCGGTGCAGGTGATCGAGGCGGCGCGGGCGGCGGGTATCGCCATCACCCACCTGCCTGTGCTCTATGCCTTCGGCGGCTTCGGCGCGGCGCCAATGGAGGACCGGCAGCGCCGCTTCGCCGCCGGCGCCGACGCGGTGCTGGCGATCGTCGATAGCCTCCGCCACCGTTACGCCGACGACCCGGACGTTGGCGTGGGGCTCGCGCCCCATTCCCTGCGCGCGGTCGCGCCGGCGCTGCTGGCCGAGGCGGTGGCGGCGCTGCACGGCGGCGACCCGCACGCCCCGGTACACATCCATATCGCCGAGCAGACGCGGGAAGTGGAGGAATGCGTCGACTGGTCGGGGGCGCGCCCGGTCGAGTGGCTTCTCGACAATGCGGGCGTCGACGGGCGCTGGTGCCTGGTGCACGCCACCCACATGGAGGGGGCGGAGACGCGCCGCTTGGCCGCCTCGGGCGCCGTCGCCGGCCTCTGCCCCACCACCGAGGCCAATCTGGGCGACGGGTTCTTTCCCCTGGCCGACTCTTTGGCCGCCGGCGGGCGCTTCGGCGTCGGCTCGGACGCCAACGTTTCGGTGAGCCCGGTGGAGGAGCTGCGCTGGCTCGAATACGGCCAGCGCCTCACCCACCGGCGGCGGGGCGTGGCCGCGACGGGCGACGGGCCCTCCATCGGCGCGACCCTCTGGCGGGCCGCGGCGGAAGGCGGCGCCCGGGCCCTGGCGCGGCCGGCGGGGGCGCTGGCTCGGGGCAGGCGCGCCGATCTCGTCGTCCTGGACGGCGGCCACGTCAATCTAGCGGACCGGCACGGGGACGCCATCCTCGACGCCCTGGTCTTCGCCGGAAACGACTGTCTGGTCGCCGATGTCATGGTCGGCGGACGCTGGGTGATCACCGACGGCCGCCACCGACGAGAAGACGCGATCGCAAGCGCCTATCGCGGCGTCCTCGCCCGCCGGCACGCCTCCGCATGATTGAAGTGCGCCCGCGCTTGGCCTAGATTTGCGGCGTCCGTCCGTGACAGGGGCGCCCGTAGCTCAGCCGGATAGAGCACCTGATTCCTAATCAGGGGGTCGCAGGTTCGAGTCCTGCCGGGCGCGCCACAGTTCCGGCAAGTGCGATGCCGCTTTCACCCCGCCCCTTCATAAATCTCCCAGGTGCCGTAGCCGACTGCCCGGCCGCGCGCGCCGGGGATTAAGGCTTTTTGGCTGGGGCGCAGGAAAGGTCAAGCCTAAAGGCAGGTACAGCAACCGGTCAAATCTGGTGCCATCTGTATCTGGCAAACAGATCCCATCATGATTCGCTTCAGCGAATTAAGAATGGTGAGAAAGAGTAAGAGGCTGTTTCTTTTGATTCGACGTGTCTACTGTCGG
>JAZFQY010000179.1:0-4146 GCA_036445355.1 Alphaproteobacteria bacterium | reverse complement strand
ATAATGGTGGTGATGAGGATCAGGAACGATTGCATGTGCGTGGCCGGAGTCCCGCGCGAATCGGGGCGCACCCTAACGCGCGCGCGGGGGCCGCGCAAGCAGCCGGCCGGCGGCTTGACAGCGGCGCGCCAAGCCCCACATTATCCGCGCCTCGCGCGCCGGCATCGCGCCGCGCGCACGCCTCGTGGGGCCGTAGCTCAGTTGGGAGAGCGTCGCGTTCGCAATGCGAAGGTCAGGGGTTCGATTCCCCTCGGCTCCACCATCCGGCGTGACAGGTAATCGGCGCTCACGGGACGCTCGGATAGACCCATGAAATGGGTCAGTATCAGGGACCGTTTGTATTAGCGGCTCAGACTCACAAGTGTCCGTCGTCGGAGATTTTGAGCCAATTGACCGGCTGATCTTGGGAGGCTCTGGCGCATCTGGATTGTCATTCTAAGCGGCGCATTTTCGGTTCTGCAAGCGCCGGTTTTCGATGGTCTGGCGTTTGATCTTCTCCCTGTCCAACAGAATGACTGGCCGCGCCCAGAGTAGGCGTCGGCGGGCGTGAGGGGGCGTGCTCGCGAACCCCGCATCGTAGGCCCGGGAGAGTGACCACCGGGATTACGCTATTTATAAATGTCCCTTTGAACCCGGAATTCGATCAATCGAATTTCGGATTCGGGACACTAGCGAGAGCGTGTATGCTTGGGATGGCCCTGTCTTGAATTCCCTGCTAGTTCCCTGTTTCGGGTGAGGCTTTGCCGGCCCTGGCCGGTGGGGGAACCTGCGACATGCCGCTTTCACGCCCGGAGGGTGAAGTGACGGAAATTGGCATCGGCCTCGTCGGCGCCGGCTGGATGGGCAAGGCCCACGCCAACGCCTACAAGAACGTGCCCCTCGTCTTCGGCCCCGAGCCGGCGGTGCCGCGGCTGGAAATGGTCGCCGACATCAACCCGGAGTGGGCGCGCGCCGGCGCCGAGGCGCTGGGTTTTCAACGCTGGACCAACGACTGGCGCGAGCTGGTCGCCGACCCGAAAGTCGACGCCGTCGACATCTCGGCGCCGAACAATGTCCACGCGGAGATCGCCATCGCCGCCCTGGAGGCGGGCAAGCCGGTCTATTGCGAAAAGCCGTTGGCGCTCACCGTCGCCGATTCCCGCGCCATGGCCGAGGCCGCCCGCGCCGCCGGCGTCGCCAACCTGGTCGGCTACAATTTCCTCAAGAATCCGGCCCAGGGCTACGCCCGACAGCTGATCGAGGCCGGCGAGATCGGTGAGGTGACCCAGTTCCGCGGCACGTTCGACCAGGACCACATGTCCGATCCCGACATTCCGTTCAGCTGGCGCCACGATCGCGCCATCGCCGGCTCCGGGGCGCTCGGCGATATGGCCTCCCACACCTTGAGCTTCTCCCAGTTCCTCCTCGGCGACATCGCCGAGGTCTGCGGCATGACCGGCACCTTCATCACCGAGCGGCCGCTGGCGACCAGCGGCTCGGGCCAGACCGCGCGCGCCGACGCCGACGCCGCTCGGCGCTGCGTGGAGAACGAGGACGTGGTGCTGTTCCTGGCCCGCTTCGACAACGGCGCCATGGGATCTATCGCATCGAGCCGCATCGGCACCGGACGCAAGATCGGGCTGGGCTACGAGATCCAGGGCACCAAAGGCGCCCTCTACTTCACCCAGGAACGGATGAACGAGCTCAAGCTCTATCGCCACGGCGACCCGCTCGCCGAGCGCGGCTACAAGACCATCTATATCGGCCCCGAGCATCCGGGCTTCGCCGGCTTCCACCCGCTGCCGGGAATCGCCCTCGGCTACAACGACCAGAAGATCATCGAGGCGCGCGAGTTCCTCGCTGCCATCGCCGAGGGCCGGCCGGCCGAGCCGGATTTCGCCTTCGGCCACAAGATCACCCTGGTCATCGAGGCGGTGCTCAGATCGGCGGCGGAGCGGCGCTGGGTAAGCGTCGCCGAGCTCGCATGACGGCGACCTCCGAAGGGTGCGGCGCGTGAGCGACGGTACGTCGGTCGTGGCGCGGCTCGGGCGGCGCCTGCGGCTGGGGGTGATCGGCGGTGGCGCCGGCTCCTTTATCGGCAGCATCCACCGCAGTGCCGCCGTTATGGACAACGCCTACGAGGTCGTCGCCGGCATCCTGTCCTCCGATCCGGGGCGCTCCCACGATTTTGCGGCGCGTATCGGCATCGCGCCCGAGCGTGCCTACGACACGCCGGCGGCGATGGCGCGGGCCGAGGCGGAGCGCGCCGACGGCATCGACGCGGTGGCGATCATGACGCCCAATGACAGTCATTGTGCCCTGAGCCGCGTCTTCCTCGAGGCCGGCTGTCACGTCGTCTGCGACAAGCCGCTGTCCAACTCCCTCGCCGAGGCGCTCGATCTGACGCGCCGGGTGCGCGCCGGCGGCCGCCTGTTCTGTCTGACCTACAACTACAGCGGCTATCCCATGGTGCGTCAGGCGCGGGCGATGGTGCGCGCGGGGCTCTTGGGGGACATCCGCCTGGTCAAGGGCGAGTATGTGCAAGCCGCGCTGGCGCCGCGTCCGGACCATGACCCGGCGACCGACCGCCGCTGGCGGCTCGATCCGGCCAAGGGTGGGCCGTCGCTGGTCACCGGCGATATCGGCACCCACGTGCACCATCTGCTGCGCTACGTCACCGGGCGGGAGATCGCGGCGCTGGCCGCCGACGCCGGCTCGATCGTCGCCGGGCGCAGCCTGCACGACACCGCGCAGGTGCTGCTGCGCCTGGACAATGGCGGCAAGGGCCTGGTCTGGATCAGCAACGCCGCCGCCGGCGGGCGCCACGGCCTGATGTTCCGCATTCATGGCGAGAAGGGCGCCCTGGAGTGGCGCCAGGAGGAGCCGGACGAGCTGATATTCACGCCGCTCGACCAGCCGGAACAGCGCTTCGTCCGCGGCGGCGCCGGGCTCCTGCCCCTGGCCAAGCGCGGCACCCGCGTCGCCGTCGGCCATCCCGAGGGCTATATCGAGGCCTTCGCCAACCTCTATGCCGAATTCGCCGAGGCCATCGTCGCCGAAATGGCGGGGGCGTCGTTCGATCCCGAGCTGCTCACCTTCCCGACGGTCGAAGACGGGGCGCTGGGGGTGCAGTTCGTGCATGCGGTGATCGACAGCGCCGGCCGCGACGGCGCCTGGGTCGCGCTCGATCCCCTCGACGCCCTCGTGGAGTCGCCTCCGCCACGCACCTGAGGCGCGGCCCGTCATCGCCGCACCGGCGCGGTGCAATCGCCGCATGGCCGAATGTCGGGCTCCGTGCTAGAGCGGATCGTGATTTATCGAGGCCGCATCGCGGGACCCGATCAATCACATGAATCCGTTCTATATCAAATACTTAGAGCAGATTCACCGGGTCGATGAATCGCCCAAGGCGATTCTCATCGACCCGGTGAATCTGCTCTGGTGTCCCGAATCCGAAATTCGATTGGTCGAATTCCGGGTTCAAAGGGACACTTACTGTATGTATCAAGTGTGATTCAGTTCCCGAAGTTCGGCATAATAATTATGCCGAATCTCGGAAACTGAATCACACTAACCTGCCGGCATCCAGACAATCCGGCATTGAGCGGGGAGACTGGCGATGAAATACATCCTGTTGGGATCACTCAGCGCCGAGTGGGCGGCCAAGCACAGGCAGCGCGTGGAAAGCGCCAAGGCCAAGCTCGACCAGCTCGGCATCACCCTTGAAGCGGCCTATTACACCCAAGGGCAATTCGACTTCGTCGACATCGTCGACGCGCCGGACCCTGAGGCGCTACTCACCTTCTCCGTCTGGTACGTGGTGCAGGGCTACGGCCGCGTCCAGTCGATGCCGGCGTTCGATTCCGAGACCCTGGCGCGGGCGGTGAGCAAGGCGTAAGCCGGGCGCGGGGCGCAAGCGCCTACGAGGCCTCCGGCCCCGCCGATACAAGGTCCCTCGAAGCGCGCCTAGTGTGATGGTTCCGAAGTTCGGCATAATTTTTGCCGAACATGGGAAGCAGAATCACACTAGATTGAGATAGTTAGTGTCCCTTTGTACCCGGAATTCGATCAATCGAATTCCGGATGCGGGACACTGGGTCATGGACTCATTAACTGGTGTTGCGAGTGGCGATGTCCGCTTTAGACCCAGCACCGGATCTACCGTGA
>JAZFQY010000178.1:0-3956 GCA_036445355.1 Alphaproteobacteria bacterium | reverse complement strand
GGCGATCGCCGGTCTCGCGGGCTGGCGCGAGGTCGAGGGCCGCGACGCCATCGCCAAGACCTTCCGGTTCAAGAGCTTCAACCAGGCGTGGGGCTTCATGAGCCGGGTGGCGCTCAAGGCCGAGCGGATGAACCACCATCCGGAGTGGTTCAACGTCTACAACAAGGTCGAGGTGACCCTTGCAACCCACGACGCCGGCGGCCTGAGCGAGCTCGACATCGAACTCGCCCGCTTCATGGACCGGGCGGCGGGCTGAGCGATCGCGGCGGCGAAGCCGAGCGCCGCGCCGGTCATCCATAAGGCACCCCTGACCGGCGCGCCACGTCGCGACGCCCCGGCCTCCTAGCCCGCCGTCATGCCGCGCCCGCCGGCGCCTGGCGCGCGGCTCTGGCCTCATGGCGGGTGATGTAGACCGCGGATGCGGCGATGATGCCGGCTCCGACCCAAATCCACAAATCTACACGCTCACCGAAGGCAAAGTAGGCGATGAGCGCGGTCAGCGGCAGCCGGGCAAAATCCAGCGGCATGACCGCGGAGGCATCGGCGAGCTTCAAGGCGTGCGCGAAGCACAGATGCGCCGAGCTCGCCACCGCGCCCAGTGCTGCCGCGATGCCCAAGGTCTGCCAATCAGGCCATTGCCACACCAGCGCCGCCATGGGCAGGGAGATCGGCGTCAGGAACAGGGTCATGTACATCACCGCCGCGTTGGGCGAGTCCGTGCGCAACAGCAGCTTCACCAGCACCACGCTGATGGCGAATGTGCAGGACGAGGCCAGGACCAGAAGCGCCGCCGGCGTGAACGCCGTGACGCCGGGGCGCAGGATGACCAGCGCCCCCAGGAAGCCGACGCAGATGGCAAGCCATCGTCGCGGCCCCGCCGCCTCGCGCAGGACCATGGCGGCGAGCACGCTCGCGAACAGGGGGGAGGTGAAGCTCAGAGCCACTGCCTCGCCCAGGGGCATCATGGCGAGGGCGCTGAACCAGCACAGCATGCCGACGACGCCGGTACCGGCGCGCAGGAAGTGCAGACGAAGCCGCTGGGTGCGCAGTGCGCCGATGCCGACTCTGGCCAGCCACGGCAACAGGAACAGGAGGCCGAACAGGTTGCGCAGGAAGGCGACCTGAAACGGATGCAGGCTGTCCGTCAGGTGTCGTATGAGGGTTATCATGACCGCGAACAGGGCCGCGGCGAGAAGCATCCACGCGGCGCCGCGTGCCGGCGGTTGGATCGCGGCCAGCCGGCCGGTCAGACTGCGCATAGCGAGCATGGCGCCAACCTAGACCGCCATGGTGGGCGAAGAAAGCCGCCGGACGCGCATGGCTGGCCTGCACACCGAGGGATCGGCATACTGCCGCCCGGCTCGTCCAACTCTCGCCTCCGTGGAGTGCCATGCCGAAAGCGCTGTGGACACCGTCGCAAGGCCGCATCGCGGCGACCAACCTCAAGGCCTTCATGGCCGCGGCCGAGAGGGACTGGGGGACTTCGCTGCCGGATTTCGCGGACCTCCACCGCTGGTCGGTGGCGAAACCGGAGGAGTTCTGGATCAGCGTCTGGGAATTCGGCCAGGTCATCGCCGAGACCCGCGGCGCGCGCGTCTTGGTCGATGGCGAGAAAATGCCCGGCGCCCGCTTCTTCCCCGACGCCCGCCTCAACTTCGCCGAGAACCTGCTGCGCCGCCGCGACGATACCGACGCCATGGTGTTCTGGGGCGAGGACCAGGAGCGCCGGCGTCTTTCCTGGCGCGAGCTGCATGATCTGGTCTCGCGGCTGCACCGGGGCTTCAAGGCCGCCGGCATCGGCCCCGGCGACCGGGTCGGCGCCTACATGCCCAACATGCCTGAGACCATGGCGGCGATGCTGGCGGCGGCGAGCCTGGGTGCGGTGTGGTCCTCCTGCTCGCCCGACTTCGGCGTCCAGGGAGTGCTCGACCGCTTCAGTCAGATCGAGCCCAAGCTGCTCGTCTCCGCCGACGGATATCATTACAACGGCAAGCGCCACTCGAGCCTGGAGAAGCTGGCGGGCGTCCTCGCACGGCTGCCCTCGGTGGAGCGCGTCGTGGTTGTGCCCTATCTGGCGGCGGAGCCCGACCTGGCGGGCCTGGGCGATGCATGCACCCTGGCCGACTTCCTGGCGCCGCATAGCCCCGGCGAGATCGCCTACCACCGGCACGAATTCAATGCGCCGCTCTACATCCTCTACTCCAGCGGCACCACCGGCGCGCCCAAATGCATCGTCCACGGCCAGGGCGGCACGCTCCTGAAACATCTGGTCGAGCACAAGCTGCACTGCGACGTGAAGCCCGGCGACCGCATCTTCTACTTCACCACCTGCGGTTGGATGATGTGGAACTGGCTGGTCTCGGGCCTGGCTTCTGAAGCGACGTTGTTGCTCTATGACGGCTCGCCCTTCTACCCGCACGCCGGCGTGCTGTTCGACCTGGCCGAGGCCGAGCGTATGACTCTATTCGGCACCGGCGCCAAGTACATCGACGCCATCCGCAAGCACGGCCTGCGCCCCATCGACAGCCACGACCTGTCGCATCTGAGGACCATGACCTCCACCGGCTCGCCCCTGGTGGTGGAGGGCTTCGAGTATGTATACGACGCCATCAAGGGCGACCTACACCTGGCCTCGATCTCCGGCGGCACCGACATCGTCGGCTGCTTCGTCGCCGGCGATCCGACGGCCCCGGTTCATGCCGGCGAGATCCAGGCGCCGGGCCTGGGCATGGAAGTGGCCGTGTTCGACGAGGCTGGCCGGCCGATGGCGCCGGGCGAGAAGGGCGAGCTCGTCTGCACCAAGTCCTTCCCGTCCCTGCCGGTGGGCTTCTGGAACGACCCCGACGGCCGGCGCTACCACGAGGCCTATTTCGACGTCTATCCAGGCGCCTGGCGCCACGGCGACTTCATCGCCCGCACCGTCAACGGCGGCTACGTCATCTATGGCCGCTCCGACGCGACCCTGAACCCCGGCGGCGTGCGCATCGGCACGGCGGAGATCTACCGCCAGGTGGAGGCCCTGGAGGAGGTGGTCGAGGGTCTGGTGGTGGGCCAGGACTGGGAGGACGACACGCGCGTGGTCTTGTTCGTGCGCTTGACCGACGGCCTCGCCCTCGACGACGAGCTGACCGCCAAGATCAAGGCCCAGATCCGGCGCGAGTGCACGCCGCGCCACGTGCCGGCGAAGGTGATCCAGGTCGCCGACATTCCGCGTACCGTCTCCGGCAAGATCACCGAGCTCGCCGTGCGCGACGTCATCCACGGCCGCGCGGTGAAGAACAAGGAAGCCCTTGCCAACCCCGAGGCACTGGAGCTCTACCGGGACCTGCCGGAGCTACGGGCGGGGTGAACCCGCGAAATGAGAGGGCGGAGAGGCGCGCCCGTTGGCGCTCTACAGTCATTGCTCCGGGTCTAACGCCTACGGCCAGCGCAGGGCGCCGTGGAGAACGCGCAGGATTTCGAGCCGCTCGCCGCGTACGCGGTAGGGAACGATGTAAGGCGTGCCGGGGACGACCAGCTCGCGGGTGCCGACGAGACGCCCGGGGCGGCCCATGCCGGGCGCCCGGGGCAGGGCGGCGACCGGCTCAATGATCGCCGGTACGATCCGCTTCGCCGCGCGCGGGTTGCGCCGCTCCAGGTAGGCCCGCTGCCGGGCCAGGTCGTCGCGCGCCGGGACCGTCCACAGGACCCTCATTCCGGCGCGGGCGGCGGCCGTTCGTCATCCGTATCCCAGGAGTCCACCCAGTCGGCGACCGCGTCATGTGCGACCAGCTCGCCTCGGTCGGCGGCCGCGACGCCCTCATGGATGGCAGCGAGCTGCCACTCCTGGGAGTCCACATAGGCGGCGATCGCCTCGGCGGCGAGGAAGGACTTGCTGCGCTTGGCGGCGCGGGCCAGCGCGTCCAGCCGGCGCTTCACGTTTCGGTCCAGGCGCACGGTCACAATTTCGGTGTCGG
>JAZFQY010000177.1:0-2545 GCA_036445355.1 Alphaproteobacteria bacterium | reverse complement strand
TCGGACGGCGGGCGGAGGCGCGGCTACTGCCCGCCGCCGCGCACGAATTCCTGCGCCGGCGCGCGGCCGAGCTCGCCGGCCTCGCCTGCCTGGCGGCGGGCGGGCTCCTGGCCCTGGCGCTGGCGAGCTATCATCGCGCCGACCCGTCCTTCAACCTCGCCGCCGGCGGACCCACGGCCAATCTGCTGGGCGCCCCCGGGGCGCATGTCGCCGACATGCTGCTGCAGTGGCTGGGCCTGGCCGCGGCGCTGCCGGCGCTGATCGCCATCGGCTGGGGCGCCAGACTGATGGCGCACCGGCCGCTCTCCCGGCTGCGCCTGCGTCTGGCGCTGCTGCCGGTGGCGGTGATCCTGGCCGCGGCGGCCCTGGCGGCGCTGCCGCCGCCGGCGGCCTGGCCGCTCTTGAGCGGCCTCGGGGGCACCGGCGGCGGCCTCCTGCTCGGACACGTCGCGCCGTCGACGGCGGGGCTTGGGCTGAGCCAGACGGCGCTGGCGGCGGTCGCCGGAGCGGCCGCCGCCGTCGCCATGCTCTATATCCTCGCGGCGCGCGGGCGCGAATGGCTGGCCGTCACCTGCGGCGGCCTCGCCGCATTTGCCGTCGCCTTGCGTGCCGCCGTGGGTCTGGCGCGACGCGCCGGCTACCTCGCCGAATACGTCGCCCGGCGCGTCGCCGGCGCGCGCTTGGGCGGCGGCCTGCGCCGCGAGCCATTTTTCGATCGGCCGCCGGCGGCGACGGAGCGCGCCGGGCTGGTGGCGCCGCGCGCGACGGCGGTGCGGCCCGGCCGCCGGGTCGAGAGCGAGCGGCAACGCCGGCTCGACCTTTCGACGCCCGGCGGCGCCTACGAGTGCCCGCCCCTCGACCTCCTGTCCCGGCCCGAGGAGGGCGTCAGGCGCCAGGGCCGGGTGCACGAGGAGGGTCTGTCGCAGAACGCCAAGCTCCTGGAGACCGTGCTCGAGGATTTCGGCATCCGCGGCGATATCAAGAGGATCCGGCCCGGCCCGGTGGTCACCCTGTACGAGCTGGAACCGGCGCCGGGCACAAAGACCAGCCGCGTCATCGGCCTCGCCGACGACATCGCCCGCTCCATGAGCGCGGTGGCGGTGCGCATCGCCGTCATCCCCGGACGCAGCGTCATCGGCATCGAGCTGCCCAATGCGCAACGCGAGATGGTGCATCTGCGCGAGCTCCTGGCGTCGTCCCAGTTCGAGCGCGCCGCGGGCACCCTCACCCTGGCGCTCGGCAAGGACATCGGCGGCGCCCCGGTGCTGACCGACCTGGCGCGTATGCCGCACCTGTTGATCGCCGGCACCACCGGCTCCGGCAAGTCGGTGGGCATCAACGCCATGATCCTGTCGCTGCTCTACCGGCAGACGCCCGAGACCTGCAAGTTCATCATGATCGACCCGAAGATGCTGGAGCTCAGCGCCTATGACGGCATCCCGCATCTCCTGGCGCCGGTGGTCACCGACGCCAAGAAGGCGGTCACGGTCCTGAAGTGGGTCGTGCGCGAGATGGAGACCCGCTACCGGGCGATGTCGAAGCTGGGGGTGCGCAACATCACCGGCTACAACCAGCGCCAGGAGCAGGCGAAGCGCCGCGGCGAGGTCCTCTCGCGCCGGGTGCAGACCGGCTACGACCCGGATACCGGCAAGCCGCTGTTCGAGGATCAGCCCCTGGATGCGGCACCCCTGCCCTACATCGTCGTCATCGTCGACGAGATGGCCGACCTGATGCTGGTCGCCGGCAAGGACGTGGAGGCGGCGATCCAGCGCCTGGCGCAAATGGCCCGCGCCGCCGGCATCCATTTGATCATGGCCACCCAGCGGCCCTCGGTCGACGTGATCACAGGCACCATCAAGGCCAACTTCCCCAACCGGCTCAGCTTCCAGGTCACCTCCAAGATCGACAGCCGCACCATCCTCGGCGAGCAGGGGGCGGAGCAGCTCCTGAGCATGGGCGACATGCTCTACATGGCCGGCGGCGGGCGCATCTCCCGGGTGCACGGGCCCTACGTCTCCGAGCACGAGGTGGAGGAGGTGGTGGCCTTCCTGAGGGGTCAGGGCGAGCCGGAGTACCTCGACGAGGTGACCGAGACCGACGACGGCCCCGGCCTCGAGCTCGGCGAGGAGGGCGACGCCGGGGCCTCGCTCTACGACCAGGCGGTGGCGCTGGTCGCGCGCGAGCGCAAGGCGTCGACCAGCTTCATCCAGCGCCACCTGCAGATCGGCTACAACCGCGCCGCGCGCATCATCGAGCAGATGGAGAAGGAGGGCCTGGTGACGCCGGCCAACCGCGTCGGCCGCCGCGAGGTGCTCATCGGCGAGGCGCGGGACGAGTTTTAGGGGGCAACAGCGGTCTCGGATCTGAAGAGCTCGACAGCCAATATGGCGCGCTTCAGGTTAAGCCGATGGGGCGAAATATCGCTGAGAATCGAAACGAATGTGACGGCTGTCACATGCAACGTTTGTCGAATAGTCGATGGTCAGAGCTATTCTAGATGTCATCTAGGGAATATCGGCTAAAGTCACGACATGCGCTGGCTAAA
>JAZFQY010000176.1:0-2853 GCA_036445355.1 Alphaproteobacteria bacterium | reverse complement strand
CCCGCTGATCTCCGCCGTCGGCCACGAGACCGACACCACCCTGATCGATTTCGCGGCCGACCACCGGGCGCCGACGCCGACGGCGGCGGCGGAGCGGGCGGTGCCGGTCAGAAGCGAGCTGCTGGCCACGACCCTCGATCATGGTCGCCGCCTAGTTGCCGCCGCGGCGCGCCTGCTGGCCGAGCGGCGGGCGGAAGTGACCGGCCTGGCCCGCGGCCTGCCGGAGCCCAGGCGGCTGCTGGAGGAGAAGACCCAGCGTCTCGACGAGCGGGCCGAGCGGTTGCGCGGCGCCCTGCGCAGCTTCACCGCGACGCGGCGTACAGAGCTGGCGAGCATCGGCGCGGCGCTGCCCCATCCCCGGCGCCAGCTCGCCATGGGCCGCGAGCGCCTGGGCGCCCAGGGCGACCGTCTCAGGGGTCTCCGCCGGCGCATCGGCGAGCGGCCGGGCGAGGCGCTGGCGCGGCTCGACGCGGCGCGGCGTCTGCGGCGCAGCCGGCAGCAGATCCTGATCGATCGGCAGGGCAGCCTGGAGGCGCTCGGCCGGGTGCTAGAAAGCGTCTCCTACCGGAAGGTCCTGGCGCGGGGTTATGCCGTGGTGCGCGGCCCGGAGGGGCTGATCGCGAGAGCCGCGGCCGTGGTGCCGGGCCTGGCCCTCGACATCGAATTCGCCGACGGCCATGCGGCCGCCGAAGCCACGGGATCCTCCGACCGGGCGGCCAAACCGCCCGCCAGACCGCACGGCCAACCGGGGGCTAGGAAGAAAACCGCGAAGGACGACCCGCAGGGGAGCCTGCTGTGATGCGCTGGACTCCGGTTCTGGCCGCGGCGGCGGCCTGGCTCCTCTGTTTCACCGGGCCAAGTCCCGGGCTGGCGCAAGACCTGACCCTCGCGGGGGCGCTGAGCCAGGGTGGGCTGGTCTACGGCCGGACACTGCCGGGGTCCGAGATCAGGCTGGACGGCCTGCCGGTGCGGGTCGGCACGGACGGGCGCTTTCTTCTCGGCTTCGGCCGGGACGCCGCGGCCGAGGCGCTGCTCGAGCTCACCCTGCCCGATGGCACACTGGCTCGGCGGACGCTCGCGATCGAACAGCGTAGCTATGACATTCAGCGCGTCGACGGTCTGCCCCAGGAGAAGGTGACGCCGCCCGAGGCGGTGCTGGCGAGGATCGCCGCCGAGCGGGCCATGGTGGCCGAGGTGCGCAAAGTCGACCGGAAGGAGCCTTGGTTCGAAACCGGCTTCGTCTGGCCGGTCACCGGGCCGATCTCCGGCGTCTACGGCAGCCAGCGTATCTTGAACGGCGAGCCGCGCTGGCCCCACTTCGGGGTCGATGTCGCGGCGCCCGAAGGCACGCCGGTGGTCGCGCCGGCCGACGGCCTGGTGGTCGTGGCGCATGACGATATGTACTACTCCGGCGGCACCGTGCTGCTCGATCACGGCTTCGGGCTCACCTCGGCCTACCTGCATTTGCAGGAGGTCTGGGTCGAGGAGGGTCAGATGTTGCGCCAGGGCGAGCGCCTCGGCAGCGTCGGCGCCACCGGGCGGGTCACCGGCGCGCACCTCGACTGGCGCTTCAACTGGTTCGACCAGCGCCTCGACCCGGTGCTGATCGTCGGGCCCATGCCGGAGACTCCGTGACCGCCGGGGCGCGGGGATCCGCTGATCGGCGGCGTCTACTGGTAATCCACAATCCGGTGGCCGGCCGACGTCGGCGCCAACGGTTTCAGGCCGTGCTGGACCTGCTGGAGCGCCACGGGGACGAACTCTCTTTGCGCGCTACGGAGGCACCCGGCGACGCGATCCGACTGGCGCGGCAGATCGAAGCGGGTGACGGCGACCTGGTTGTCGCGGCCGGGGGCGACGGCACAATCAACGAAGTGATCAACGGACTGGTGGCGGAGGGTCGGCCGGCGCCCCTGCCCTTGGCGATCGTGCCGCTCGGCACTTCGAACGTGCTGGCGGCGGAGATCGGCCTTGGCAGGTCGCCGGCGGTTGTAGAGCGGGCGATCCGGGAGGGCCCGGTTCGCCGGGTCAGTCTCGGCCGGATCACCGGGGCCGGGGTCCCGATGGCGAACGGGCGCAGCTTCATACTCATGGCGGGCGTCGGTATCGACGCCCACGCGGTGGCCGACGTCGATCCCGGGCTGAAGCGCCGCTTCGCGCAAGGCGCCTATGTCTGGGCCGGGATGCGCCAAGCGCTGCGCTCGCGCCGCCGGCGTTACGAGGTCGAGATCGACGGTGTCCGCCACGAGGCCGCCTGGGTGGTGGTCGCCAAGGCCCGGCGCTATGGCGGGCCGTTCGTCATCGCCGCCCGGGCGCGGCTCGACGATCCCCGGTTCGAGGTCTGCCTGTTCGCCCGCGGCGGCGTCTGGGCGATGGCGCGCTATGGATCGGCTCTGGTGCTGGGGCGGCTCGCCCGGTCGCCAGGCTTCAGCAGCGTCTTGGGACGCAGGGTGCGGATCGCTGCATCGCCTTCCGAGTTGGGAGAGGAGCCGGTGCAGTGCGACGGCGACCATATGGCGCGCCTGCCGGTCGAAGTCGAGGTGGTGCCGGAGGCGCTCGACCTGGTGGTGCCCCGAGACGGGCCTTATGGGTGACGGGCCTTATGGGTGATGGGCCTTATGGACGACGGGGCCCTCAGGCGCCGGCCACGCCGGCCACGGTCATGCCGTCGACGCGCAGGGTGGGCGCGTTGATGCCATAGCGGAACTCCAGGTCGTCTGCCGGCGTGAGCGCCAGGTACATGTCCTTCAGATTGCCGGCCACGGTGACCTCGCTCACCGGATAGGCCAGCGCGCCCTTCTCGATCCAGAAGCCGGAGGCGCCGCGGCTATAGTCGCCGGTGATGCCGTTGAT
>JAZFQY010000175.1:0-3666 GCA_036445355.1 Alphaproteobacteria bacterium | reverse complement strand
ATCTGGCGCATGACCAAGGCGTCGAGCCGCGCCAGGGCATCCCCATCGAGGCTGCGGCCGCAGAGCGCGTCGGTGCCCTCGAGCAACACCGGCCATGGGTTGGTGCCGGTGATCGCGACACGCAGATCGGCGAGCCTGTCGCCATCGCGGACGAGCGCCACGGCCACACCGGCCAGGGGAAACTCGATGGAGCGGCGCACCCGGATCTTTTCGTACCCGGTGCGCAGTCCCGGTGCCAAACTGGCATTCGCCGAGCACACGAACTCCTCCTCGGCGAGGGACAGGTAGTTCTCGCCGTCGCGGGTGTATAGATCGGCAAGCGGCAGCGACCTGCGACCGCCGCGCCCGACGATCTCCACCGTGCCGTCCAGCACCAGCAGAGCGGGCGGGAGATCGCCGCTAAAGGTGGCGAAACACACCTTGCTCTTTGGCGCCACGTGGCATTTCGTGCCGCCATATTTGAGGCAGTAGTCGTTGCTCGCGCGCCACCACTGGCTCTGATTGTAGAAGATGCAGCGCGTGTCCAGGCACAAGTTGCCGCCGACGGTGCCCATGTTGCGATGGGTCGGACCGGCCACCGAGCCGGCCGCGTGAGCCAGCCCGGGATAGTGATCCCTGATCAGCGGGTGCGCCGCCAATGTGGCGAGCTTGACCGATGCCCCGATGCGCAGCGACGAGCCGTCGCCTTCGATCGACTTCATCTCGTCGATGTCGTTGACATCGATGAGCGCGCTCGGATCGTCGCCGATGCCGCGTCGCATGTTGACGATGAGGTCCGTCCCGCCGCCGAGGAGCCGGCTGCGCGGATGTTCCATGCGCCATGCGAGCGCCTGCTCGACGGTCTTGGCGCGCAGCAGCTCGAAGGGCGGCAACACCTCCATCAGGCGCTCCGCCGGGCGCCACCGGGCGCTTGTCGACCCGCCTCACGGCGCCTCTTCTCCAGAGCGCGGAACACTCGGTCAGGCGTGACCGGCAGCTCGGCGAAGCGCACGCCTATGGCGTCCGCAACGGCGTTGGTAAATGCCGGCAGGAAGCCCGCCAGCGAGCCCTCGCCCGCCTCCTTGGCGCCGAAGGGCCCCATGGGGTCGTTGCTCTCCACGATCTGCACGTCGATGGGCGGCGAGTCCGCGATGGTCGGCACGCGGTAATCGAGCATGTTTGCGGCCAGTGGCATGCCATTGGAATACCCGGTCTCCTCGCTCACCGCCTGGCCCATGCCCATCCATACCGAGCCCTGGACCTGGCCCTCGACGGTGAGGCGGTTGAGCGCCTTGCCGCAGTCGTGGGCGACCCACACCTGCTCGACGGTGATCTCGCCGGTTTCCTCGTCGACCTCGACCTCGACCACGAGCGCGGCGTAACTGTAGGACACCGACGAACCAACGGTCGCGCCGCGGTATTTCCGGCCGCCCTGCGCCTCGAGCGGCGTCGAGTAATTGCCGGTGACCGTGATGGTGCCGGCCTTCCTGATGGCGGCGATCACCACCTCGTCGAAGTGAATGCCCCGGTCCTGAGTGCCGGCCCGGAACATCTCGCCCGCCATTTCGATATCCTCGGGATGGGAGTCGAGCTCGCGCGCAGCGGCGGCGGCCAGCAGCCCCTTCAGCTGCTCCGCGGCGTCGACCACGGCGTTGCCGACCATCACGGTGACGCGGGAGGAATAGGCACCGTTGTCCTTCGGCGTGATCTTGCTGTCGCCCGTCACCACGCGGATGCGGGAGATGTCGACGCCGAGGACCTCGGCGGCGAGCTGTGCCATCACCGTGGACGAGCCCTGACCGATCTCCGGAGCGCCGGTGAGCAGCACGATGGAGCCGTCGAAGTCGAGCCTGAGATTTACCGTGGCGTGCGGCTCGCCGGTCCAATGCACCGGCTTGGAGGCACCGCTGACATAGTGCGAGCATGCCATGCCGAGCCCGCATCCCTTCGGCAGACGGCCCCGGCGCTCATTCCAGCCGCTCGCCCGCTCGACCCGATCCAGGCACTCCGGGAGACCATAGCTATTCACGATAAAGTCGTTGGGCGTCTTCGTCGGGGCCTCCAACAGGTTGGCCCGGCGGACCTCGAACGGGTCCAGGCCGAGCTCGCGCGCCATGGCGTCGAGCAGGGACTCGAAGGCAAAGCGCACATTGACCGTGCCGTGACCGCGCATGGCGCCGCAGGGCGGCGTGTTGGTAAGCACGCGCACGCCGTGATAGCGCACATTGTCGATGTCGTAGATCGCGTAGAGCAGCGATCCGGCATAGAGAATCGAAACGATGCCGTAGCCGCTATAGGCGCCTCCGAGCTGCACCGATTCGCAGTCGACCGCGAGGATCTTCCCCGCCTTGGTCATACCGATCTTGAGCCTAGTCTGCTGCTGCGGCCGCCCGCGATGGGTAATGAAGGTCTCCTCGCGGGTTGTGATGAGCATGACTTTGCCGCCGGCGGCCCGCGCCAATAGGGCACAGATGATCTCCACATTGAGCGCCTCGGTGCGTGCGCCGAAGCCGCCACCGATGTGTGGCTTGATCACGCGGATCCGCGACTTGTCCAACGCGAGGCAGCGCGCCAACATGAGATGAACGTAGTACGGGACCTGGGTCGTGCAGTGCACGGTGAGCTGATCGCGCACGCCGTCGTATTCGGCGAGCGCGGCGTGGGTCTCGCTCTGAACCTGGCACACTTCCGAGCAGTTGTAGGTGGCTTCGCGCACCAAGTCGGCCCTGGCGAAGCCGTCCTCGACGGCACCGAGGTCGTAGACCACATCGCGCTCGATATTGCCGGGCCGATCGGCGTGCAGCTCCACGGCCGCCGGTGCTCGCGCCTCGTCCGCGGTGTAATAGGCGGGCAGCTCCTTGAGCTCGACCTTGATCAGGCCGAGGGCCTTGTCGGCGGTAGCGTCGTCCACCGCCGCCACGGCCGCAATGGGCTCGCCACGATAGCGCACGCGGCCGCGCGCCAACGGATACTCGTTCATGGCGACGGGCAGCACGCCGTGGGTGCTGTCGCAATCCTCGCCCGTGACCACGGCCTTCACGCCCTCCAGACGGCGCGCCTCGGAGACGTCCAGCTCCAATATCTCCGCGTGACTGGCCGGGCTGCGGAAAATGCGCCCGCACAGGGAGGTGGGGTCGAGGAAATCGGCGGTGAATTTCGCCGCGCCGGTCACCTTTTCCGGGCCGTCGACCATCGGCACGTAGCGGCCAATGGCGCTCGTCTTGGTGGGCACATCGTTCATGAGGCGTCCCGTGCTGCGGACTGTGCCGCCCACTGCACGGCCTCGATGATCTTGACGTAGCCCGTGCAGCGGCAAATGTTGCTGCCCAGCGCCGCGCGGATGTCGTCCTCGGTCGGCCGCGGATTCCGCCGCAGCAGCCCCTCCGAAGCCATGATCAGGCCCGGCGTGCAGAAGCCGCACTGGGCCCCGAGCTTTTCGTGAAAGCCCTGCTGTATGGGCGCCAGCCGGCCGTTCCGGCTCATCCCTTCGATGGTTTCGATGCGTCGCCCCTCGAAGGCGGTCGCCAGGCAAAGGCAGGACAGCACGGGCTCGTCGTCCACAACCACGGTACAGGCACCGCATTCGCCGCCGTCGCAGCCGGTCTTGGTTCCGGTGAGGCCGACCATTTCGCGCAGGTAGTCGAGCGTCTACGATGCGGATCCCCACAAGAACCCCAAAGCGAAGCT
>JAZFQY010000174.1:0-3699 GCA_036445355.1 Alphaproteobacteria bacterium | reverse complement strand
TGGTGTCGTCGACCTTGACCACCGACTGGATCGGATGGACATCGAGCATGTCGAGGTTCTTGTAGACCATGAAGGGCTTCGGACGGGCGCCGTGCTCCACCTCGTCGCCGGCGACCGAGGCGTCGGGGACGTAGCCCTGCTTCTTGGCGTCCTCCTCCAGGATGTCGACCATGGCGCGGATAAAGCCGGTCGTGCTGCCGATCTTGATGCCCTGGGCCTGCAGCTTCTGGGTCGTCTCGGCGACGCCGGGTAGAAGCGACGTGTACTCGCGCAGGCATTCGATCTGCATCGGCACGAAGTCGGCGAACATGGCGTCCACCTCCGCCTGGCCGGGGTGGTTGCCGTGCACGCCCTTCCAACGCTCGCTGAGCTCCGGCACCTCGGTGAGCGCCTTGATGTGCAGATCCTTGCGCAGGCCCATGGGACCGCGTGCCTCGGCCATGGAAATCTCGACGCCGTGCTTCTTGAACACGTCGACGAACACGACGGCCGGGGCCAGCACGTAGGCATCCGCCGTGGTGCCGCTCCAGTCGAGAATCACGGCCTTGACCTTGCCGCGATAGCTTCGGTTGTAAACGTAATCCGCTGTCACGCCCATTTCATGTCTCCTCGTGGGTGGGTACTCGTGATCCGATTTCGCCCAGGGTGCCGCCGTTCAGGCCGCCGCGGGCGCGCAGTTCTCCACTCCCATGTCGGAGAGCAGGTCTTCGACGGCGGCCAGCGCGCCGCCCATTTCCTCCGCCCCCAGGCGACCGATGCAGCCGATGCGGAAGGACTCCGCCACGGTGAGCTTGCCCGGGTAGATGATGTAGCCGCGCCGGCGCAGGCCTTCGTAGAAGGCCTCGAACTGGAAGCGCGGGTCGGCCGGCATGTGGAAGGTGACGATGATCGGCGCCTGCAACTCGTCCGGCAGCAGGGTCTGAAAGCCGAGCCGGCGCATGCCGTCCACCAGGATCCGGCAGTTCTGCCGGTAACGCGCGCCGCGGCCTTCGACGCCGTCTTCGGCGGCAAACTCTTGAAGCGCCCGGTCGAAGGTCAGGATGGTGTGAACCGGCGGCGTGAAGCGCCACTGGCCGTTCTTTTCCATCGACACATACTGGTCGTAGAGATCGAGACTGAGGGAGTGGGAATTGCCCTCGGTCTTCGCCAGGGCCTCGCCGCGGGCGATGCAGAACCCCACGCCCGGCGTGCCTTCGAGACATTTGTTCGACGAGGCCACGACGGCGTCGAAGGGGACCTCGCGCGCATCCAGCGGCACGGCGCCGAAGGCGCTCATGGCGTCGATCAGGAATCCGCGGCCGTGGCGCGCCGTCACCCGTGCGAGCTCCTCGATCGGGTTGAGAATGCCGGAGGTGGTCTCGCAGTGGACCGCCGCCACGTGGGTGATCTCCGGGTCGCCGGCGAGCGCCCGCTCGAGGGCCTCGGGGTCGTTGGGCGCGTCCTCCGGGGTCTCCTGGGTGACGACCTCGCGGCCTATCACCCGGCAGATTTTCGCCATGCGCGTGCCGTAGGCGCCGTTGATCAAAATCAGCACTTTGCCGTCGCGCGGCACGAAGCTGCCGAGCATGGCCTCGACCACGAAGGTGCCGCTGCCCTGCAGCGGAATGCAGACATGACTGCCGCGCCCGCCGGCGATATCGACCAGGGTCTCGCGCATGCGCCGGTTCACCGCGATGAAATAGCTGTCGCGGGAGCCGTAATCGTGCAGCGCCGCCTGCTTCACCTCGGGCGAGGTGGTGAGGGGGCCCGGCGTCAGCAGCCAGCGATCGCCAGTCGGCGACAGGGAAACCTCGGGGCTGTCGGGTTTGTTCATGGAGCGGCACCTTGTTGCGTAGCCCTCGCGGCGCGCTCGAAACCCGCTCGGGACCAGCTTCACAACGCGAGATGCCGACTATATGACGGCCCATAATTATTTATCCAATCGATGCTACATATATATAATATAGGTTATGACTATAGGACACGCACATCTCCGGGCGTTCCACGCGGTGGCCTCGGCGGGCGGTTATACCCGCGCGTCGGCCATGCTCAATGTCACTCAGCCGACCCTCTCCGGCCAGGTGAAGGCGCTGGAGGAGCGTTATGGGGTGCGCCTGTTCCAGCGCCGTGGGCGCGGCGTCGAGCTAACCGACCTGGGCCGCCAACTGCTCGACGTGACCCGGCGCTTGAGTTCGGCCGAAGCCGAGGCCGAGCAGCTCCTGGCCGGCGCGCGCAGCCTCACCGGCGGGCAGTTGCGGGTCAGCGCCGACGCGCCCACCCACGTCATTTCCCTCTTGGCCGCCTTCAGCCGGCGCCATCCGGGGGTGCAGCTTGCCTTCAGTTTCGGCAACTCCGGCGAGGTCCGGGCCTCTCTCCTGGCCCGGCGCAGTGAAATCGCCGTGCTTGCCGAGCTGGAGCCGGACCCGCGCATCTACGCCCTGCCGATCCGCCGCGACCGGCAGCTCGTCTTCGTCAGCCGCGGCCACCCCTGGGCGCGCCGGCGCAGCCTGCGTCTCGAAGAGATCGCCGATCAGACCCTGATCCTGCGCGAGCCCGGGTCGACTACCCGGGCGGTGTTCGAGGCGGCGCTCGGCGAACGCGGCATCAGGCCGCGCCGGACCATCGAGATCGGCAGCCGCGAGGCCGTGCGTGAGGCGGTCGCTGCCGGGCTCGGCATCGGCGTCATCTTCGAGAGCGAGTTCCTGCGCGACGGGCGGCTGCATACCCTGAGTCTGCGCGACGCCAAGCTGGAGGCGGTGCAATACGCCGCCTGTCTGGAGGACCGCCGCGCGGTGCGCGTCGTGCGCGCCTTCTTCGACCTGTTGCGCGAGACCTTACCGGGCGACCGTCCGGGCGGCGGTCCGGGCGGCGGTCCGGGCGGGTGACGGCGCCCTAGGCGGCGTGGGCTTCGCGCGGACGGATCGCCCAGGCGCCGGCCAACGTCATCAGCGCGAACAAGGCTATGAATGCGGCGAACCAGGACCCCGCCGCCGCCAGGGCAGCCGCGCCGGCCCAGAGAATTGAGGAGAGCGCCTCTGCTAGTGTGGCGAGGCGAGACGGGATCTGCCGGCGGCGGAAGGTGCTGCGGCGCGCCTGGGCGCGGAACCAGATCTGGATCATCGTGCCCGAGGTCGCGGAGATGGCGATGCCAATCGCGGCGGCGACGGCGAGCCAAGGCGCGGGGATCGCCAGGGCGACGAGCAGCGGCGTGACCACGACTGCGACGCTGCCCAGGACGGCCTGGATCTTCGCCGCGATGAGTGCGCGGGCGGAGACTGGTGCCGAGGCCACCAGGTCCGGTGCGTCCTCGCCGGAGACCGAGATCCAGGCGAGTCCGCCCGCGAGCTGACCCGAGGCCATCACCAGGACCGGCACCATGACCAGGAGCACGCTGACGCCGCCGTCGAAGCTGTGCCATAGAAGCAAGGCCGGCGGCAGCAGATAGAGGATCTGCATGAGCGTTTGCGACAGCAGCCAGGGGTCGCGGCGGAGCAGCGCCAACTCCTTGCGGCGCAGGGCGTGCATGGTCGTGGCCGGCCGGAAGCCGCGGAGCCGGCGCCCCTTTCGCCCAGCCGGTTCGGCCTCGGTCGAGGCTGCGGCCGCATGCTCCTCGAACCTGGCCGAGAGGAGAGCCATGACCAGAGCGAGCAAGGCGAGGGCAATCCCCAGCACGATGGCGAGCGCCCCCAAGTCTCCCATGGCGGCCTGCGCCGGTAACCA
>JAZFQY010000173.1:0-6307 GCA_036445355.1 Alphaproteobacteria bacterium | reverse complement strand
TATGCCAGTCGAACGAAATCGCGATGGCCGATAAACCTCAGGAAGAGAGCGAAGAGCTGGAGGCGCTCGACGAGGACGAGGCCGAGGAGGCGGAAGGGCAACCGGAAAAGACCCGGTTTGCCGGTCGTAAACTCGTGCTGTTCGTTGTCTTGCCGGTGCTGCTGTTGGCCGGCGGCGGGGCCGCCGCGTACTACACCGGCCTCCTCGATCCCCTAATCGGCCACTCTGCGGCGGGCGAGGGCGAGGAAAAAGAAGTCGTCGAAACCGGCCCGTCCTTCTACTTCGACCTGCCCGAAATGCTGGTCAATCTGAACAGCAGCGGGCGCCGCACCAGTTACCTGAAAATCGTGGTCTCGCTTGAGCTGGAGGACGAGGCGGACGCCCCGAGGCTGGAGAACGTGATGCCGCGCATCATCGACAACTTCCAGGTCTTTCTGCGCGAGCTCCGGGTCGAGGACCTGCGCGGCTCCGCCGGCATGTACCGGCTGAAGGAGGAACTCCTTTTCCGCGTAAATACCGCGGCCAAGCCGGTGCGCGTGCGCGACGTGCTGTTTCGGGAAATGCTGGTGCAGTAGAGGCCGCGCAGGTACATGAGCGATACCACCAATACGGACACCGCCGGTGAAGAAGAGAAGATGGCCGCCGATTGGGAGGCCGCTTCCGACGACGGAAAAAAAGGCGACGAGCTCACCGCCGAATGGGAGGCCATGGCCGACGACGGCGATGGCGCCGAGGACACCGGACGCGTCCTCGATCAGGATGAAATCGACAGCCTGTTGGGCTTCGACGCCGATGGCGGCCTCGATGACAACGCCGGCATCATGGCCATCATCAACAGCGCGCTCGTCAATTACGAGCGCTTGCCCATGCTCGAGGTGGTATTCGACCGCCTGGTGCGGATGATGACCACGTCGCTGCGCAACTTCACCTCCGACAATGTCGAGGTCAGCCTCGATTCGATGACCTCGATCCGCTTCGGCGATTACCTCAACTCCATTCCGCTGCCGGCCATGCTGGCCGTCTTCAAGGCCGAGGAGTGGGACAACTACGGCCTGCTCACCGTCGATTCGTCGCTGATCTACTCCATTGTCGACGTCTTGCTGGGAGGGCGCCGGGGCACGGCCGCCATGCGCATCGAAGGCCGTCCCTATACGACGATCGAGCGCAATCTGGTCGAGCGCATGATCCACGTCGTGCTCAGCGACATGAACGCCGCCTTCGATCCGCTGAGCCCGGTCAACTTCCGCTACGAACGGCTCGAGACCAACCCGCGCTTCGCCACCATCGCGCGGCCGGCGAACGCCGCCATAATCACCCGATTTCGGATCGACATGGAGGACCGCGGCGGGCGCATCGAGCTGATGCTGCCTTACGCGACGCTGGAGCCGGTGCGCGAGTTGCTGCTGCAGATGTTCATGGGCGAGAAGTTCGGTCGCGATTCGATCTGGGAGTCGCATCTGGCGACCGAGCTGTGGCTGACCGAAATCGCCATCGAGGCGGTCCTCGACCAACAGACGATGACATTGGGACAGGTGATGGATTTCACCGTCGGCGAGCAGTATTTCCTGCACACGCAGGCCGGCGGCGACGTGAAGCTGTTTTGCGGCAACGTGCCGATGTTTACCGGCAAGATGGGGCGCAAGGGCAGCAACCTCGCGGTGCGCATCGGCAATCGAGTCAAGCGCTTTAAGACCGCTTAGGGTTCAGGATGCTGGAAATCGCTCTCGATATTCTCCTCATCGTCCTGCTCACGGCCACCATTGCCTACGCGGTATTGCTCAATCGGCGGCTGGCACGGCTGCGTCGGGGACGGGCAGAGCTCGAGCAGACCATCGCCGAATTCAATGCGGCAACCAGTCGCGCCGAGGACAGCATCAGCGGTCTCAAGGCCCACGCCGGCGAGCTCGGCCGAGAGCTGGACGGGCGCCTGCAACGCGCACGGGCCACGTGTGACGAGCTGGCGTTCTTGGTCGAGCGGGCGGACGAACAAGCGAGGCGCCTCGCCGGCGCTATACGTGCCCCCCGCGACTGCGACTTCGGGAGCGACGCGCATGGCGGCTCTGCCAGGCCGACGGCGGCCGCAGATTTGGGCACCGCCGAATCGGGTTCCGATCGCGAGCTGATGGAATCCCTGCAGCGACTGCGCTGAACACCCAGGAAGGGACGGCACGATGCTCAGATCAGTGCGAATTCTACCGGCCGTGATATTCGTCGCCGCGCTCATGTTGACGGTGCGATTGGGCGGCGTCTGGCAACGCGTGGACGGCGTCGTCGTCGCCGGCGCGCCGGCGCAGGCCGCCGAGGACGAGCCGGGCGCCGACGCGGATGCGGCGACGGACGATCCTCCGGCGCCAAACCCGCTCGGTCTGCCCAAGCTGGACTTCACGGCGGAGGAGCTGAAGGTCCTGCAGGGCTTGGCGGCACGGCGCCAAGCCCTCGAGCGGCGGGAGTCGGATCTCGCCATGCGCGAGGGTCTGCTCGAGGTGGCCGAGACACGCATCGAGACGATGATCGCCGAGATGGAGTCCATCAAGGAACAGGTCGAAGGCCTGATCCACAAATACGACGAGCAGGAGGAGAGCGAGCTGCGGAGAATGGTCAAGATCTACGAGACCATGAAACCGAAGGATGCCGCCCGCATTCTCCAGGAGTTGGAGATGGATATCCTGCTCGCCATCACCGAGCGCATGAAGGAGCGTATCACCGCGCCCGTGCTGGCGGCGATGAAAGCGGAGCGTGCGCGCATGGTGACGACCGAGCTCACCCGCCGGCGCGAGATCCGGCTCTATGGCCCGTTGAAGCGTCCGCCCGATCTGCCGCCGCCGGCGGCGCCCTAGTCTTCCGAATCCGGAATTCGATTAATCGATATCTGGGTTCAATGGGACACTAACTATCTCAATCTAGTGTGATTCAGCTTCCGAAGTTCGGCACTATAATTATGCCGAACTTCGGAACCATCACACTAGGCGCCGGGGCGCCGGGCCGTTACTAGGACCAAGTCGACCGCCGCTCAGGTACGCGATAATGCCTCGCCTATTGTGGCAACGAGGGCGTTGCTGCCGCCGCAGCAAGGCGCGGCTATGATGCGCCGTCGACCGCCGAGGGAGTGGCATGCCGGGCGAGCCTGAGGCTTTTCTACGGCAACTGTTCGATGCCGCCGTTAGGGCCGCCGATCCGGCGCGCTGCGTGCCGGCGCATCTGCCGCCGCGACCGCGCGGGCGCACCCTGGTGGTGGGCGCGGGCAAGGCGGCCGCGGCGATGGCGGCGGCGGTCGAGCGCGCCTGGGACGGGCCGCTCGATGGCCTGGTGGTCACCCGCTACGGCCATGGTGTCGCCACCGAGCGCGTCGCGGTGGTCGAGGCCGGGCACCCGGTGCCGGACGCGGCCGGCGCCAAGGCGGCGCGCCGCATCCTTGCGCGCGTCGCCGGTCTCACCCCTGACGACCTGGTCCTGTGCCTCATCTCCGGCGGCGGCTCGTCGCTCCTGTCCCTGCCGGCGCCGGGACTGAGCCTCGCCGACAAGCAGGCGGTGGGCGCGGCCCTGCTCGCCTCGGGCGCCGACATCACGGCGATGAACACGGTGCGCAAGCACCTGTCGGCGATCAAGGGCGGACGCCTCGCCGTGGCCGCCGCCCCGGCCACGATGGTGACACTGTTGATCTCCGATGTGCCCGGCGACGATCCGGCGGTGGTCGCCTCCGGGCCCACCGTCGCCGACCCGACCAGTTTCGCCGACGCCCGCGCGGTGCTCGAGCGCTACAGTGTGCTGGTGCCGGCGTCGGTGCGCGCCCACTTGGCGGCGGCAGGCGACGAGACGCCCAAACCCGGCGATCCGCGCCTGGCCCAAGGCGAAGTCGTCGTCGCCGCCGCCGCCCATCTCTCCCTCGCCGCCGCCGCCGCCCTGGCCCGGGAGCGCGGCGTGGCGCCGGTCATGTTGGGCGACGCCATCGAGGGCGAGGCGCGCGAGGTGGCGAAGGAGCACGCCGGCATTGCCCTCTCCGCCCGCCGGCGCGGCCAGTCGGCGCCCTGCGTGCTGCTCTCGGGCGGCGAGACCACGGTGACGGTGCGCGGATCGGGGCACGGCGGCCGCAACACCGAATTCGTGCTGGCGCTGGCGCTGGCGCTCGCCGGCGCGTCCGGGATCCACGCCCTCGCCGCCGACACCGACGGCATCGACGGCACCGGCGACAACGCCGGCGCCATCGCCGGGCCGGACACCCTCGCCCGCGCCCGGACACACGGCCTGGAGGCGAGCCAATGTCTCGCCAACAACGATGCCTACACGTTCTTCCGTGCCCTCGACGATCTCGTGGTCACCGGGCCGACGCTGACCAACGTCAACGACTTCCGTGCCGTGTTCATCGCATGAAGGCGGGTGGTCGACGCCGCGCTTGGCGACGCAGTGGATTTCTGGCAGACAGGGGCGCCTTTGGACCGGGATCGCAATGCCGGGCGTCGAGGGCGAAGACCGGAGCAAAACGACATGAGTGGGTCTGATACCGCCGTCGAAGAGGGCGCCCGGGACTTCATCCGCGACGTCGTGCGCGCGGACCTCCGTGCCGGCCGCCACGATACCGTCGTGACCCGCTTCCCGCCGGAGCCCAACGGTTATCTCCATATCGGCCACGCCAAGTCGATCTGCCTGAATTTCGGCATCGCCGAGGAATTCGGCGGGCGCTGCCGGCTGCGCTTCGACGACACCAACCCGATAAAGGAGGAGCAGGAGTACATCGAGGCCATCCAGGAAGACGTGCGCTGGCTCGGCTTCCACTGGGGTGCACGCATCCGCTTCGCCTCCGATAACTTCGAGCAGCTCTACCTTTGGGCCGAGCATCTGGTCGGCACCGGCAAGGCCTATGTCGACGACCTCACGGCCGAGGAGATGCGCCAATATCGGGGCACCTTGACCCAGCCGGGCCGCGACAGTCCCCACCGGAACCGGTCGGTGGACGAAAATCTGGATCTGTTCGGCCGCATGCGCGCCGGCGAGTTCCCCAACGGCGCGCGCGTGCTGCGCGCCAAGATCGACATGACGGCGGGCAACATCAACCTGCGCGATCCGGTGCTCTACCGCATCCTGCACGTGCAGCACCCACGCACCGGCGATACCTGGTGCATCTATCCCACCTACGACTTCGCCCACGGCCAGTCGGACGCGATCGAAGGCGTCACGCACTCGCTGTGCACGCTGGAGTTCGAGGACCATCGGCCCCTCTATGACTGGTTGATCGACAACCTGCCCGTTCCCTCGCGCCCGCGCCAGTACGAGTTCTCGCGCCTGAGCCTCACCCACACGGTGCTGTCTAAACGCCGGCTCATCGGTCTGGTGAAGGACGGCCATGTGCGCGCCTGGGACGATCCCCGCATGCCGACCCTGTCGGGGCTGCGGCGGCGCGGCGTGCCGCCGATGGCGATCCGCGATTTCGTCGGTCGCCTCGCGATCTCGAAGAGCGAGGGGGTGGTCGAGGTGGCGTTGCTCGAGCATTGCGTGCGCGAACTGCTGAACAAGACGGCGGCGCGCCGCCTGGCGGTCTTGCGCCCGCTCAAGCTCGTCATAGACAACTATCCGAAAGGCGAGACGGAGCGGCTCGAGGCGATCAACAACCCGGAGGACCCCGCCGCCGGCACGCGCCTAGTCCCGTTCTCGCGCGAGCTCTATATCGAGCGCGACGACTTCATGGAGGACCCGCCGAAGAAGTTCTTCCGGCTGGCGCCCGGCCGCGAGGTCCGCCTGCGCTGCGCCTATTACGTCACCTGCCGCGAGGTGAAAAAGAACGACGCCGGCGAGGTGATCGAGCTGCGCTGCACATACGACCCGGCGACCCGCGGCGGCGGCTCGCCCGACGGCCGCAAGGTGAAGGCGACCCTGCATTGGGTTTCGGCCGCCGAGTCCGTGCCGGCAGAAGTGCGGCTCTATGATCGCCTGTTCATCAGTACGGAGCCGGCGGCCGACACCGACCTCGTCGCCGATCTCAATCCCGGTTCACTCGAAGTGTTGGAGGACTGCCGCCTTGAGCCCAGCCTGGCGGACGCCGCGCCAGGCGCGCCGGTGCAGTTCGAGCGCCTGGGCTATTTCTGTCTCGATCCCGATTCCGGCCCCGAGGTATTGGTCTTCAACCGCACCGTCGCCCTGCGTGACGTCTGGGCGAAGATCAAATCGCAGGCTTATACCAACGATCCTTGATATTGACCCATTTCACCGAGGCGATTTTGGCCGCCAGATAGGAGCGAGTTGCGCCGTAGTGCCGGCCACTTCAAGCAAGTGGGGTAAATCGGCCCGCCGGGTCCGTTGCGCTGCTCGCCCGATG
>JAZFQY010000172.1:0-3579 GCA_036445355.1 Alphaproteobacteria bacterium | reverse complement strand
CGGACACTGCATCCACGGCGTCGGCCGCCGTCACCGCCGCCATGCCGATGCCGCAGTTGAAGGTGTGGAACATCTCCGCCGACGGAACCCCACCTGCCTCCTTGAGCCATCGGAACAGCGGCGGGCTTGGCCAGGCGCCCGCGTCGACCCGGGCGCTGCAGCCGGCGGACAATACCCGCGCCAGGTTCTCCGTGATGCCGCCGCCGGTTATGTGGGCGAACGCCTTGACCCCGCCGCTGCGGTGGGCGGCCAGGCAGGCGCGCACATAGATGCGCGTCGGGACCAGCAGCGCCTCGCCCAGGCTCTCGCCGGGGGCGAAGGGGGCGGGGTCCGCGACAGTGAGCTTCGCCTCCGCCATGATCCTGCGGATGAGCGAGAAGCCGTTGGCGTGGGCGCCGTCGGCGGCCAGGCCCAGCACCAGGTCGCCGGGCGCGATCGCCGGCGCGACTTGAGGCAATAGGGTGTCGCGTTCGACGGCGCCGACAGCGAAGCCCGCCAGGTCGTAATCGCCGGCGGCGTAGAGACCGGGCATCTCCGCCGTCTCGCCGCCGATCAGGGCACAGCCGGCCATTTTGCAGCCCGCGGCGATACCGGCGACGACCTCGCGCGCCACCGCCGGCTCGAGCCTGGCACTGGCGAAATAGTCGAGGAAAAACAAGGGCTCCGCGCCATGTGTTGCGATGTCGTTGACACACATGGCGACAAGGTCGATGCCGACGCCGCGATGCCGGCCGGTCTCGAAGGCCAGCTTCAGCTTGGTGCCGACGCCGTCGGTCGCGGCCACCAGCAGCGGGTCGCGATAGGCCAGGGCCCTGAGGTCGAACAGGGCGCCGAAGCCGCCGATGTCGCCGACGACGCCCGGCCTCGCGGTGGCCCGCGCCAGCGGCCGGATCGCCTCCACCAGGGCGGTGCCGGCGTCGATATCGACGCCGGCGGCCTTGTAACGGGCGGCGGTGGATTTTCTCTTCACGAAGCGTCTTGACTATTCTTGCCCGAGTCCGGCAGACAGCAGAGTGGGAAGTTACTTCAACCAGGGCGAATTGTAATGTCCGATCGTCTGCGCCTGTCGCCGCTCGCCCCCGCGCTGGCCTTCCTTGCGAGCCTTGCGCTCGCCGCCACGGCGGTGCGGGCGCAGTCGATCTCGCCCATCGACGTGTTCACGGTACGCAATGTCGCCGTCGACGTGACCGCCCGCACGGCGGCCGCGGCGCGCGAGCGCGCGCTCAAGGACGGCCAGACGCGGGCCCTGCTGCGGCTGCTCGAACGGTTGGTCAGCCGCAGCGCGCTCGATCGTCTGCCGACCATTGACCAAGCCACCGCCAACTTCCTAGTCCGTGATTTCGAGGTCGCAAACGAGAAAACGTCGTCGGTACGTTATCTGGCGACATTAACATATAGATTTAAACGTAGTGAGGTGCGGGCGCTGCTTCGCCGGGAGGACATCCCGTTCGCCGAAACGGTGTCGAAACCGGTGCTGATCGTGCCCGTCCTGCGTCGCGACCAGAGGGCCACCCTGTGGCAGGACCCTAATCCCTGGCGGGACGCCTGGGCCGACCTGCAGGAGCGCGAGGGGCTGGTGCCCATGATCGTGCCGCTCGGTGACCTGAACGACATGGCCGACTTGACGGTCGGGCAGGCCATGGGCGGCGACAGCGCGCGCCTGTCCGCCATCGCCGATCGCCATGGCGCCGCCGACAGCATGGTCGCGGTGGCCGACTACGGCGTCGGCCTGGGCACCAACCTGCCGGCGTTGCATGTCACGATCATCCGCATCGGCGTCACGGCGCAGGCGCCCCTCCTGCTGACGGTTACCGCCGAGACCGCGGAGGACGCGTCCGGGCTGTTTAGGGACGCTGCGCTCGCCGCCGCCGAATCGATCGAGGATGGCTGGCGGGAGGCCAATCTGTTGCGCTTCGAAGAGCGCCGCCGGCTCCTGGTCAGCGTGCCGCTGCGCAGCCTTGCCGACTGGGTGTCGGTGCGCCGACGCCTGGGCCGAGTCGCCGTGGTCGCCGGCTGGAGCCTGAATTCGCTGACGCGCCGGGCGGCCGAGGTCGAGTTGTCCTTGATCGGCGATGAAAGCCAGCTCGACCAGGCGCTGGCGCAGGCCGACTTGGTGCTCGAGGACGCGCCGCCGGCGCCGCCCGGCCTGTTCGGTCCCGCACGCCGCCCGCGCGTGCTCAGGCGCACCGACACCGCGAATTCACCTCCTTGATGCGGCGAGATGCGCCGGCCGTCGTGCCTGTAAACCTGCCCAATCTGATCTCATTGGCGCGCCTTCTGTCGGTGCCGGTCGGCATCTGGTTGCTGGTCAACGGCTCCTACTCCTATGCGTTCTGGCTGTTCGTGGGGGCCGCAATCTCCGACGCGGTCGACGGCTTCATTGCCAAGCGCTTCGCGCTCTCGAGTGAGCTCGGCGCCTATCTCGACCCGATCGCCGACAAGGCGTTGCTGGTCAGCGTCTATGTCACGATCGGCCTGCAGGGCCACGTGGCGGCGTGGCTGGTGATCCTGGTCGTCTTTCGCGACGTGTTGATCGTCGGCGGCTGGGTGCTGCTGCAGTTTCTCGGGCAGCCGATGAAGATGCAGCCGAACTGGAGCAGCAAGCTGAATACCGCGGCACAGATTGCGCTTGCGGCGCTGGTGCTGGCCGGATTGGGGCTCGAGTTCGGCGTCGACGGCTTCGTCGAAGTCACAGTTTGGGTGGTGGCGGCGACGACGGTGTGGTCCGGCGCCCAGTACGTCATTCAGGGCTTCAAGTGGGTCAACGGCGCCGCCGGCAGCACCGCCGGGTCCGAGTCGTGAACCCCGCCCGCCAGGTCCTGGCCTGGCTTCTGGCCGGGCTCCTGGCGGCGCTTGGGCTCTACCTGCTGCGCGACATACTGCTGCCGTTCGTCGCCGGCATGGCGATCGCCTATCTTCTCGACCCCATCGCCGACCGGCTCGAGGACTGGGGCTGCTCGCGCGCCCTCGCCACCAGCCTGATCACGGCGGCGCTCTTCCTCATTCTCGTTGCCTTCATTCTGGTGTTGCTGCCGCTGTTGCAGGACCAGGTGATCGGCTTCATCGGCCGCCTGCCGGTCTACGCCGAGAACCTGCGCGCCAGGCTGGACTGGATCGTCGCCAGCCTGCAGGCCGGCGTGGACCCGGAGGACTTGGAGCGCCTGCGCGCCGCCGGGGCGGCGTATCTGGGCGAGGCGGTCGCCTGGATCGCGCGCATGCTGGCGGGCCTGTGGAGCGGCGGCGTCGCGCTCTTGAACCTGTTGTCGCTGGTGTTCATCACGCCCGTCGTCGCCTTCTACTTGCTGCGCGACTGGGACCGGATCGTTGGGCGCATCGATGGCTGGCTGCCCCGCCCCCATGCCGAAGTGATCCGGGAGCAACTCAGGGAAATCGACCGCCGGCTGGCCGGGCCCTTGCGCTCGTCGGCGAGGGCTACGCGACAAGCCTCAACGATGGCGACGGTGGAATCCGTCTCATGGGAGCGTCACGGTTTTTCGCGCTTCAGGCTGGTGCCGACTACTCCATCGGCGAGAATGAGGTCGACTTCCTCCTGTCCTCCACACTGGGATTGAGACGTGG
>JAZFQY010000171.1:0-8026 GCA_036445355.1 Alphaproteobacteria bacterium | reverse complement strand
AGGACGCCTCGGGCAACGCCCACGATATCGGCCTCAGCTATGCCAGCGCCATCGGCGGCGGCCGCGCCGGCGTCATCGAGACCAGCTTCCGCGAGGAGTGCGAGACCGACCTGTTCGGCGAGCAGGTTGTGCTGTGCGGCGGCCTCACCTCCCTCATCAAGGCCGGCTACGAGACTCTGGTCGAGGCCGGCTATGCGCCGGAGATGGCCTATTTCGAGTGCCTGCACGAGGTCAAGCTGATCGTCGACCTGATCTATGAGGGCGGCATCGCCAACATGCGTTATTCGATCTCGAATACCGCCGAGTATGGCGACTATACCCGTGGCGAGCGCATCATCACCGACGAGACCCGGGCCGAGATGAAGCGCATCCTGGCCGAGATCCAGGGCGGCCGGTTCGCCCGCGAGTGGATGCTGGAAAACCGGGTCGGCCAGACCAGCTTCAAGGCCATGCGCCGGCTCGAGGCCCAGCACCCCATCGAGGAGGTGGGCGAGCGCCTGCGGGCCATGATGCCCTGGCTCAGCGAGCACAAGCTGGTCGACAAGGCGAAGAACTAGGGCACCCGAAAGACTAGGGCACCCCCGAGCGGGCACCCTCGGAGCGGCGCCGATCACGATTATTTGCCGGCATTTAGGCTAAATTTCACGCGCCGTTAACGATCATTGGCGACACTGTCGGTCGGCTTCGCCAAGTGGCGCGCCGTCGCCGCAGGCGATCCCGAGATCCATGGGGCTTCCGCCGGCCCGAGGCCGGCGATGGGAGCAGAAAGCGAACTGAGATGACCGCAATTCTCGTCAGTCTGTCGGCCGTCTGCGGCGTGTTCGCGGCGATCTACATGCATAAGCGCCACCGCCGCAACCTGATCGTCCGCCGGCGCCTTTACGCCTAGGCCGCACACGGCCTGCCGGCGCGACGCGCACGCCCTGCCCGGCGCCCGCGGCATCGCCGCCGACCCCTCGCCCCCGGGCCCGTCGGCGCCTCGTTCGTCATCAATCGACAAAATCGTTTCCATACTCTGGCAAAACGCTTTAGAAACGATCATGTTAACGGGAATTCTCCCGATCCGGGGCGGCGGCGTTCACGGCTTCTTAACGGTATTTGGCCGAGTATTCCTGCCGATTGGGTTGACCCGGATGACGGAGGGCGAGCGATCGTGATTTCGGCAGCCACGATGAGATGGAGCAGGGCGGCGGTCGCCGGGCCAGGGGCCCGGGGCGCCGGCTGCGGCCATGTTCATTCTTTGTTCCGGCTGTCGATCCTTTCCGTGGCGCAGCTCCGCGGCGACGACACGCTGCGACTTAGCCACCCCTGAATGCTACCAGGCCGACATGCGGCACAGGCGTTCAGGGGTATTGCGAAGAGCCTAAGTCCAGACATTCGTCTGCTAAAAGGAGTTCGATCCATGAGCGCCGAAAGCACCGCCCAAGACGGCCCCCAGCGACGGGATCCGGCTGACCGGGCCGTCATCTTCGATACCACCCTGCGCGACGGCGAGCAGTCGCCGGGCTGCTCCATGAACCTGGAGGAGAAGCTGCGCGTTGCCCACGTTCTGGAGGAACTGGGTGTCGACGTGATCGAGGCTGGCTTCCCGATCGCCTCCAACGGCGACTTCGAGGCGGTGCGCGAGGTCGCGCGCCAGGTCGAGACCTGCTCCGTCGCCGGGCTGGCGCGCGCCAGCCGCAAGGACATCGACCGCGCCTGGCAGGCGCTCGAACACGCCAAGCGCCCGCGCATCCACACCTTCATCTCCACCAGTCCCCTGCACATGAAGTACAAGCTGCAGATGAAGCCGGAGGCGGTACACGAGGCGGTCATCGACAGCGTCAGCTACGCCCGTAACCTGTGCGATGACGTGGAGTGGTCGCCCGAGGACGGCTCGCGTACCGAGCCCGACTTTTTGTGCCGCACTGTGGAAAGCGCCATCAAGGCCGGCGCGAGCACGGTCAACATTCCGGATACGGTCGGCTATGCGGTACCGCACGAGTTCGCCGAGCTGATCGGCATGCTGTTCGAACGCGTGCCGAACATCGACAAGGCGGTGATCTCCGTCCACTGCCACAATGATCTGGGGCTGGCGGTGGCCAACTCCCTGGCCTCGCTCCGGGCCGGAGCGCGCCAGATCGAGTGCACCATCAATGGCATTGGCGAGCGCGCCGGCAATTGCGCGCTCGAGGAGATCGTCATGGCGCTGAAGACGCGCCACGACGCCATGCCGTACTGGACCGGGGTCGACAGCCGCATGATCGCGCGCGCCAGCCATCTGGTTTCCGCCATCACCGGCTTCTCGGTGCAGCCGAACAAGGCGATCGTCGGCGCCAACGCCTTCGCCCACGAGGCAGGCATTCACCAGGACGGCGTCCTCAAGCACGCCCAGACCTACGAGATAATGACCCCGGAATCGGTCGGCTATGCCAAGTCGACACTGGTCATGGGCAAGCACTCCGGGCGCCACGCCTTCCGCGAGAAGCTGAAGGAGCTGGGCTTCGCCGAACTGGGCGAGAACGCGATCCAGGACGCCTTCGAGCGCTTCAAGGACTTGGCCGACAAGAAGAAGGAAATTTTCGACGAGGACATCGTCGCCCTGGTCGACGACTCGTCGCTGCGCGGAAACGACCGCATTCGCTTCGTCTCGCTGCAGGTCGTCGCCGGCTCGAAGGGGCCGCAGTCGGCCGAGCTCGAGCTGGAGATCGACGGCACGGTGCACGCCACCAAAGCCACCGGCAACGGTCCCGTCGACGCCACCTTCAACGCCATCAAGGCGTTGTTCCCGCACACCGCGACCCTGCAGTTGTTCCAGGTCCACGCGGTGACGGCGGGCACCGACGCCCAGGCCGAGGTCACGGTCCGTCTCGAAGAGGACGGCAAGACCGTCAACGGCCAGGGCGCCGACGCTGACACCCTGGTCGCTTCGGCCCGGGCCTATATCCACGCGCTGAACAAGCTCCTTGTGAAGCGCGAAAGGACCGCGCCACAGGCGATCTCCGCCTGACGCGCATAATAGGCCCTCGGGGGCTAGTCCTCGCGAGAGCCAATATCGGGGAGTGATGGGGATTGGCGCCGTCGCATGGTGCGACGGTGACGTGAGCTGTACAACGTCAAGGTATAGGGGCGTCTCGGGAAAATGTTCGCACGCTTACTAGGAATGCTGTCCGCCGATATGGCGATCGACCTCGGCACCGCCAACACGCTCGTCTATGTGAAGGGCAGGGGGATCGTGTTGAACGAACCCTCGGTAGTGGCGATCACGGAGGTGCGCGGCAGGAAGAAGGTGCTCGCCGTCGGCAACGAGGCGAAGCAGATGCTCGGCCGCACGCCAGGCAACATCCAAGCCATCCGGCCCCTTCGCGACGGCGTCATCGCCGACTTCGAGATCGCCGAGGAGATGATCAAGGAGTTCATCCGCAAGGTGCACAATCGGCGCGGATTCGCCAGCCCGCAGGTGGTGGTGTGCGTGCCGTCGGGCTCGACCGCGGTCGAGCGCCGGGCGATCCAGGAGTCGGCGGAGTCCGCCGGCGCCCGCCGGGTATGGCTGATCGAGGAGCCGATGGCGGCGGCGATCGGCGCCGGCCTGCCGGTCACCGAGCCAACCGGCTCCATGGTCGTGGACGTCGGTGGCGGCACGACCGAGGTGGCGGTCCTGTCGCTGGGCGGCATCGTCTACTCGCGCTCGGTGCGCGTCGGCGGTGACAAGATGGACGAGGCGATCATCGGCTACATCCGCCGCAACCACAATCTGCTGGTCGGCGAGGGCAGCGCCGAGCGCATCAAGAAGGAGATCGGCTCCGCCTGCCCGCCGGAGGACGGCGACGGGCGCACGTTCGAGATCAAGGGGCGCGACTTGATGAACGGCGTGCCGCGCGAGCTCTCCATCTCCGAGCGCCAGATCGCCGAGAGCCTGGCCGAGCCGGTCAGCCAGATCGTCGACGCGGTCAAGGTGGCGCTCGAGCACACGGCACCCGAGCTCGCCGCCGACATCGTCGACAAGGGCATCGTGCTCACCGGCGGCGGCGCGCTCCTATCCAATCTCGACTTCGTGCTGCGGCACGCCACCGGCTTGCCGGTTTCGATCGCCGACGATCCGTTGTCGTGCGTGGCA
This sequence comes from Alphaproteobacteria bacterium, assembly GCA_036445355.1. GTDB lineage: Bacteria > Pseudomonadota > Alphaproteobacteria > UBA6615 > UBA6615 > JAZFQY01. The sequence continues at coordinate 3,930 of JAZFQY010000171.1, read as the reverse complement.
TTGGGCACCGGGCGCGCGCTCGAAGAGATGAAGAAGTTACGCGGCGTCTTGGTCAGCATGTATTGAGCGGCCGCGCATTACCGGCGCCCGAGTCGCGCCGGCGGGAAAGCAGGAAGCAATCGGCGTAGCTTAAGTGAGACGCATCCCAGGATCGAAGGTCGCCAATATCTCCCTGTCGCTCAGGAGCGGGGTCCATCGATTCGCATTTGCGCTGCTGGTGCTGGCGGCCTTCGCGCTCATGATCTTGAGCCGCGCCGAAACGGCCTTGATCGAGCATGCGCGGACGACGGTGATCGACGCCGTCGCCCCGGTTCTCGAGGTGCTCAGCCGCCCGGTCCGCTTCGCAGGCGACGTCTCCGCGGAGATCGAGGCACTGATCCTGCTTCGGTCAAATAATGCGCGGCTGCGCCAGGACGTCGCGCGCCTGCGCACTTGGCAGGACATGGCGCACAGGCTGGCGATCGAGAACGCGACGCTCAGGGCGCAACTGAACTACGTGCCCGATGCCAAGCCGCGCTTCGTCACCGTGCGCGTGGTCGCGGACACCGGCGGCGCCTTCGTACGCAGTGTGCTCGTGGGCGCCGGACGGGCGGGCGGCATTCGCCGCGGTCAGGCGGTGATCGACGGCGACGGCGTGGTCGGGCGGGTCGCCGAAGTGGGAGAGCGCTCGGCCCGCGTCCTTCTGATCAACGACCTCAACTCGCGCATCCCGGTGCTCGTCGAGTCGACCGGCGATCGCGGCGTCCTGGTCGGCAACAATGGGCCGCGCCCGAGATTGCAGTACCTGCCGCGGAACACGCCGATTTCGCCCGGCGACCGGGTCGTCACCTCCGGCCATGGCGGCATGTTTCCGCCGGGCCTGCCCATCGGCGTCGTTGCCGAGGTCAGTGACGGCGGCCTGACGGTTCAGCCTTTTGTCGACCTGCAGCGGCTCGCCTATCTGCGCGTCCTCGACTACGGGCCGGAGGGTATCCTACCGCCGCCCGGGGGCGAGGAGGCGATATTGGCACGGTGATGGCTCTGACCGGATACGCGCTCAGGCTTCACCACTGGGCCCGCTCCCTGATCCCGGTGACCCTGAGCCTGCTGTTGGTGCTGGTCGCCATCCTGCCGCTGCCGGTGCCGTACTACTCGGTCGTCGCGCCGGCACTGCCGCTGATGGCGGTGTATTACTGGTCCGTCTACCGGCCCGACCTCATGCCCCATGTGGCGGTGTTCATCATCGGTCTGCTGGTGGACATCTTCGCCGGCACGCCGATCGGCGTGAACGCCCTGGTGCTGTTGTTGGTGCAGGTCGTCGTCGCCGCCCAGCGGCGGTTTCTGGTCGGTAAGTCCTTCTGGATGCTGTGGCTGGGCTTCCTATTGGTGGCGCCGGGCGCCCTGGCGCTGACCTGGCTGCTGATCTCCGCCCTGGCCGGGACGCTGGTGGCGCCGGTGGCGATTCTGTTCCAACTGCTGGTGACCATGGGCGTGTTTCCCTGGTTCGCCTGGTTACTGCTGAAGGCCCAGCGCAATCTGCTGGCGGCGGAGTAGGCGGGCCGGCATGGATTACCGCGACCACGATCGCGTGCGTATGTTCAGCCGCCGGGCGGCGCTGGTCGCCGGCGGCAAGGTGGTCATGTTTGGCGCCCTCGCCGGTCGCCTCTACTATCTGCAGGTGATCGAGGCCGATCGATTCGCCATGCTGTCGGACGAGAACCGCATCAATCTGCGCCTCTTGCCGCCGCCGCGCGGGCGCATCGTCGACCGGTTCGGCGTGCCACTGGCCGTCAACCAGCAGAATTATCGGGTGCTGATCACCTCCGAGGATACGCCCGATGTGGCCGAGACGCTGGATCGTCTCGGCCGAATCATCGTGCTCAGCGATGGCGACCGGGAGCGCATCCTGCGCGATGTCCGGAGCAAACGGAAGTTTGTGCCCGTCACCGTGCAGGAGTTCCTCGGCTGGGAGCAGGTGGCGCGGATCGAGGTCAACGCGCCCGACCTGCCGGGGGTCAGCATCGACATCGGTCAGCGGCGCTACTACCCGTTCGCCGATTCCGCCTCGCACGTGCTCGGCTACGTTGCTGCGGTGGCGGAGGAGGACCTGACCGGCGAGCCGCTGCTGGAGTTGCCGGGATTCCGCATCGGCAAGAACGGCATCGAACGGCATTACGATTTGGCCTTGCGCGGCCGCGCCGGCACCAGCCATCTCGAGGTCAATGCCGTAGGGCGGGTCATTCGCGAGCTCGACCGCTATGAGGGGCAGCGCGGGCGCGAAGTGGTGCTGACCCTGGATATGGTCCTGCAGCGCTTCGCTACCGAGCGCCTGGGAGAAGAGAGTGGCGCCGTCGTCGTCATCGACGTGCACACGGGCGAAGTCCTGACTTTGGCCTCGACGCCGGGTTACAATCCAAATGCCTTCACCGAGGGTCTGACGACGAAGTACTGGCGGCGACTGATCGCCGATGAGCGAGCGCCGCTGCGCAACAAGGCGATCGCCGGTGAGTACGCGCCTGGCTCGACTTTCAAGCTGACCGTGGCGCTGGCGGCGCTGAAGGCGGGCGTCATCGACACCGAGACCATGTTCCGCTGCGGCGGCAGCATCAGGCTGGGCGACGGCAAGTTTCACTGCTGGAAGCGCGGCGGCCACGGCAAGGTGCAGCTCATCCGCGGCATCCGCGAGTCCTGCGACATATATTTCTACGAGCTCGCCCGTCGCGTCGGTATTGACCGCATCGCCGCCATGGCCGAGCGGCTGGGATTGTCGGCCAAGATGGGCATCGATATTCCGGGCGAGCGCCCCGGCGTCGTCCCCACCAAGGCGTGGAAGCAGGCGGTCATCGGCCAGCCTTGGATGCAGGGCGAAACCCTAGTCGCCGGCATTGGCCAGGGCTATGTGCTGGCGACGCCGTTGCAACTGGCAGTGATGACGGCGCGGTTGGTCAATGGCGGCAAGGCGATCACGCCGCACATGGCGCGAGACACGCTTGCCGAGGACCAGCTGCTGAAGCGGGCGCCGCAGGACTTTCCCTCCCTTGGTCTGCACCAATATCACTTGTCACTGATCCGCAAGGGGATGGCGCAAGTGATGCAACACCCCCGCGGCACCGCCCGCAGAGCGGCGATCAAGGAAGAGGGCATGGAAATGGGCGGCAAGACCGGTACCTCCCAGGTCCGCCGCATCACCAAGCGCGAGCGCGCCGCGGGCGTGCGCAAGAACGAGGAGCGGCCGTGGCGCGAGCGGGATCACGCGCTGTTCGTCGGTTTCGCGCCGATCAAGGCGCCGCGCTACGCGGTCGCGGTTCTCATCGAGCATGGCGGCAGCGGCTCGAGGGTGGCGGCGCCGATCGCACGCGACGTTCTGCTGGAATGCCAGAAGCGCGATCCGTCGCGCCAGGCGCCCGGCGCCAATGTGGCCGGCGTCCCGCCCGACATCGTCGCCGGTGGCCGCCGGCAGGACGGCTGAGGAGTGCCGGCGATGGCCTTCGCCAGTCCGCTCGGACGCGGCAGGCTCAGCCTGCGCGAAAAGATCTGGCGGATCAATTGGGGCCTGGTGCTGCTGCTGACCATGACCGCAGGCGTCGGCGTGGTCATGCTGTACTCGGCCGCCAACGGCTCCCTCGAGCCGTGGGCATCGCGCCAGGCGGCGCGCTTCGCCATCGGTGCTATTTTCATGCTGGCGGTGGCACTGGTCGAAATCCGTTTCTGGCTGCGCTGGGCGTATCCCATCTATATGGGCGTGCTCGCAATGCTGGTGGCGGTCGAGGTGATGGGGTCAGTGGGTATGGGCGCCCAGCGCTGGATCGATCTCGGCGTCGTGCAGGTGCAGCCCTCGGAGCTGATGAAGATCGCGCTGGTGCTTGCGCTGGCGCGCTATTTTCATGGCGTCGGCTTGGAGGACATGGGGCGGCCCATCGTGTTGCTGCCGCCGCTGGTGCTGGTCGCCAT
>JAZFQY010000170.1:0-5949 GCA_036445355.1 Alphaproteobacteria bacterium | reverse complement strand
CTCCACCGCGTCGACCACCTTGTCGCTGGGAAAGGCCGGGCCGATGATCTTGCCGATGGAGGCGTTCTCGTTCGGGCTGCCGCCCAGGGTGATCTGGTAGTACTCCTCGCCCTTGCGGTCGACGCCGAGGATGCCGATGTGGCCCACATGGTGGTGGCCGCAGGCATTGATGCAGCCCGAGATCTTCAGGCGCAGCTCGCCGATGTCGTGCTGGCGGTCGAGCTCGGCGAAGCGGCGGCTCAGGCGCTGGGCCACGGGGATCGAGCGCGCGGTGGCGAGCGCGCAATAGTCGAGCCCCGGGCAGGCGATGATGTCGGAGATCAGGTTCAAATTGGGCGTCGCCAGGCCATGGCTTTCCAGCGCCCGCCACAGGGCGAACAAATCGGCTAATCTGACGTGGGGCAGCACAAGGTTCTGTTCGTGGGTAACGCGGATCTCGCCGAAGCTGAATTGCTCGGCGAGATTGGCGACCGCCTCCATCTGCTCGGCGGTGGCGTCGCCGGGCACGCCGCCCTCGGGCTTCAATGAGATGTTGGCGATGGCATAGCCGGGCTGCTTGTGCGCCGCGACGTTGTTGCGCACCCAGTTGGAGAACGGCCGGTTCTCCAGCCGCCGCATGGCGAACTCGGGCACGGTGGCATCGAGGCGCTCGAAGGGCGGCGGTGCGAAGTAGGCCTGGATGCGCTCGATCTCGTCGACCGGCAGGTCGAAGTCACCGTCCTTGATGTACTGCCATTCCTCCTCGACCCGGCGGGTGAATTCCTCGACGCCGATCTCGTGCACCAGGATCTTGATGCGCGCCTTGTAGATGTTGTCGCGGCGGCCGAATTGGTTGTAGACGCGCATCACGGCTTCCAGATAGGACAGCAGCCGGCGCTTGGGCATGGCCTCGCGAATGGTCTTGCCGATCATGGGCGTGCGGCCCAATCCGCCGCCGACGATCACGTCGAAGACGGGTTCGCCGTCGGGGCCGGGCCGCATGGCCAGCCCGATATCGTGCACGCGCACCGCGGCGCGGTCGTGCGGCGAGCCGGTGACGGCGATCTTGAACTTGCGCGGCAGGAAGGTGAGTTCCGGATGCATGGTCGACCACTGGCGCACGATCTCGGCGGTGATGCGCGAGTCCTCGATCTCGTCGGCGGCGGCACCGGCATACTGGTCGGCGGTGACGTTGCGGATGCTGTTGCCGCTGCCCTGGATGGCGTGCATTTGCACGGTCGCCAGGTCGGCCAGCAGATCGGGCACCTCTTCCAGCTTGGGCCAGTTGTACTGGATGTTCTGGCGCGTGGTGAAATGCCCATAGCCCTTGTCGTAACGGCGCGCGATGTGGGCCAGCATGCGCAGCTGTTCCGACGACAACGTGCCGTAGGGGATGATTACGCGCAGCATGTAGGCGTGGAGCTGCAGATAGAGGCCGTTCAGGAGGCGCAGGGGACGGAACTGCTCCTCGGTGAGCTCGCCGGAAAGACGGCGCGCCACCTGGCCGCGGAACTGCTCCACACGCTGGTCCACCAGCGCCTGGTCGAATTCGTCGTAGCGGTACATGGCACGCCTATTCCTCGAGCGCCGGGATACCGGCGACGTCCTTGCAAAAGTCCGGGTGCACCGACGGCCCGACGGCGCGGATCACCTCGCGGTAACGCACCGGCACGATCGCTTCATCCCTACGGTCGACCTCGATCAGGTACGGGTCGACCACACGCAGCACCGTCACGGCCTCGGCCGCGACGACCATCAGCGCCTCGCCCTCGGCCTCGTCGGCGGCGAGGCGGCTGTCCTCGATGCGCTCGGACCATTCGTCGCCTGCCGACAGATAAACGACGAGGCCGTCATGCAACCGATTGGCGGTGACGATTTGCGCTTTCATCGCCGATGCCGCCTCTAGACCGCGACGGCGTGCGCCGGCGTCGCCTCGGCCAGGCGCGCCACCTCGCCGATGACGATCAGCGCCGGCGGCGCGATGCCGTGGGCGCGCACCATCGCCGCCAGCGAGCCCACCGTGCCGGCGACGACGCGCTCGTCGGGCAGGGTACCGTTCTCGACCACGGCGGCGGGGGTCGCCGGGTCCAGGCCGTGGGCGATCAGGCGCGCCGCCAGCGTGCCCGCCGTCGCCACGCCCATATAGACGACCAGGGTATCGCTGCCGCGCGCCAGGCTCGCCCAGTCGGGCTCGGGCGCGCCGTCCTGTAGCTGCCCGGTGAGGAAGGTGACCGACGAGGCGTGGTCGCGGTGGGTCAAGGGGAAGCCCGCCGAAGCGGCGCAGCCGGTGGCCGCGGTCACGCCGGGGACCACGCGCACGGCGACGCCGCGCCGGCGCAGCGCCTCCTGCTCCTCCCCGCCGCGGCCGAAGATGAAGGGGTCGCCGCCCTTCAGCCGCACCACCCGCTTGCCGGCGCCGGCGAGGCGGACCAGGAGGTCGTTGATCGCGTCTTGGTCCATTGCATGACCGTCCCTCGACTTGCCGACGAAGATTCGCTCCGCGTCGCGGCGGGCATAATCGAGGATCTTCGGCCCGATCAGCCGGTCATGAACCACCACATCGGCGGCCTGCAGGGCCTGCAGGGCACCCAGGGTCAACAGGTCGGGATCGCCGGGGCCGGCGCCGACGATCGCCACCTCGCCCGCCGCGCCCTCGGACTGGGGCCGGTTCACCAGCGCCAGCATGCGGACGAGCGCCCGGCGCTCGTCGCCGTCGAGCACGGCAGATGCAACGGGCCCATCGAAGAAGCGCTCCCAGAACCGGGCGCGGGCCGCGGGGTCGCGAACATTGGCCTTGACCGCCGTGCGGAAGCTACCGGCGAAACGGGCCAGGCGGCCGAGGGCGGCGGGCAGGCGGCTCTCGAGCTCGGCGCGCAGCCGGCGCACCAGCAGGGGTGCGGTGCCGCCGCTGGAGATGCCGATGGTGATGGGATCGCGGTCGACAATGGCCGGCATGATGAAGGTCGAGTGCGCCGGCCGGTCGACCGCATTGACCGGAATGCCGGCCGCGCGCGCCAGCTCGGCGACGCGCGCGTCGACCTCGGCGATGCCGGTGGCGGCGAAGGCGATGACGGCGCCGTCGAGGTCGCGGGGCGCAAAGGACCGCCGCCACAGCGTGATGTCGCCGCGCGCCGCCAGCTCCTCCAGCTCCGCGACCGCCTCCGGCGCGACGACGGTGGTTTCGGCCGAGGCCGCGCGTAGGTGACGCACCTTGCGCGCCGCCGGCTCGCCGCCGCCCACCACAAGGGCGCGGCGGCCCTTCAAGCTCATGAAGATCGGCAGATGGTCCATCACCCTGCCTCGCGCGCCAGAGTCCGCCGCGCATGCGGTCCGTCGTCGTACCAAGCGTAATCTACAAGTAAAACATGTTATTTCCGCCGTAGCACATACCTAAATAGTAGATAAATTCGTGTCTTTGTAAATGTGAAAGAACGGTAATTTACAATGCATTCGCGTAATTTACCTTCCGGCGCGGCAATGCGGCACCATGGCTTGCGCGCCGGACGCCCGCCGCGCATGGTGCGCGCGAAGTTCGGGTAGGAGGGGCCCCCCCGTGTCCATCGCCTCCATCGCCGTCAGCGCGGCGCCGGGCGGCCGGCGGGACGTGGCCGTGTGGCTGTTCGCCTGCTGCGCCATGGTCTTTTCCATGGTTCTCATCGGCGGCATCACGCGGCTGACCGAGTCCGGCCTTTCCATGGTCGAGTGGCGGCCCCTGTTCGGCGCCCTGCCGCCTTTCGGCGCCGCCGAGTGGGACCGCATCTTCGCGCTCTACCGCCAGACCCCGCAGTACCAGGAACTGGGGGCCGGCATGACCCTAGCCGAGTTCAAGACGATCTACTGGTGGGAGTACGTCCATCGGCTGTCGGGCCGGTTGACGGGAGTCGTCTTCCTGGCGCCGTTTGTGTGGTTCCTGGCGCGCCGGCGGATCGACCGGCGGCTGGCGTTGGGCTTGACGGCGCTGTTCGCCCTCGGCGGACTGCAGGGGCTCTTGGGCTGGTACATGGTGCAGAGTGGCCTGATCGACCAGCCGCGGGTGAGCCCATACCGGCTGACGGCGCACCTGGCCCTGGCGCTGGGCATCTATGCCGCCCTGCTACGGCTCGCCCTGGGCGCGGCCCGGCCGCGCGCCGAGGCCGTCCATGACGGCCGCCTGTCCGGCGTGCGCCGGCTGGCCTGGATCGCCCTTGCGGTGGTGACCGCCACCATCCTCTCCGGCGGCTTCATGGCCGGCACCCGCGCCGGCTGGACCTACAACACTTTTCCCCTGATGGACGGAGCATTGGTACCGGCCGGCTACTTCGCGCTCACCCCCTGGTACGCCAACCCGTTCGAGAATATCGCCGCGGTCCAGTTCGACCACCGTTTTCTGGCGATCGCCAGCCTCGCCCTGGCCCTCGCCCTGTGGTGGCGGAGCCGCTGGCTAGTGCTCGGGCGCCATGGCCGCTGGGCGGCCCTGGGCATCGCGGCCTGGGTGCCGGTGCAAGTGGCGCTGGGCGTGGCGACATTGCTCCTGGTGGTGCCGGTACCCCTGGCGGCGCTGCACCAGGGCGGGGCGGTGCTGCTGTTCAGCCTGCTGATCTGGCTCCTCTACGAACTGCGCCCCGCCCGATAATCGCCACATTGGTCGGCAATGCTGAGTCCATGCGAAAGGGGGACGCCATACGCAAAACTGCCACGGCCGCCGTCCTGGCGGCGCTCCTCGCCCTGGCCCCGGCCACCGGCCGCGCCGACGAGCACCCCACGGCCCGCGCCGAGCAGCTGTTGCGCGAGGCGACGGAGAACCTCATGCGGGCGCTCGAGACTTTGCTGCTGGCGATCCCGTTGTACGAGATGCCGGAGGTGACCGACGACGGCGACATCATCATCCGCCGCAAGCGTCCCGGCGGCGAGGCTGACCCGCCGGCCGACGAGGGCGAGACCGAGCGCATTTAATACATAGTATAATCCGCCGCCGGTGACAGGGACGCGAATCGCGGCCATAGTGCGCGCCGTGCTCTCCTCCCCCGTATCGGCCGAAACGGCTGTCGATCCCGAACTCACCCAGTGGCCGCGCCGGGGCGCGGTCACGGTTTTCGACCTGGAATACACCGCCTGGCCGGGCTCGCGCGCGCGCCGCTGGAGCGAGCCCTGGGAGCACCGGGAGGTGATACAGATCGGCGCCGTGCGCCTCGACGCCGGCGCCGGCTTCGCCGTGCTCGAGAGCTTCGCCGGCTTGGTACGGCCGGAGCGAAACCCGCGCCTGTCGGACTACATCACCGACCTCACGGGCATCACCGACGCCATGATCGTCGCCGAGGGCATTGCCTTCGCCGAGGCCCTCGCCCGCTTCACCGACTTCGCCCAAGGGCCGGTCATGACCTTCGGCGGCGACGGGGAGGTACTGCGCGAGAACTGCGCCCTCGCCGGCATCGACATGCCGCTCACGCCCTGGCGCGTGGTCAATCTGGGACCGGCGCTGTGCCGGGTGCTCGGCGCCGACTACGCGGAGACCACCAGCGGCGACTTGCCCTCCCTGGCCGGGATCGCGCCGACCGGACGCCGGCACGACGCACTCGCCGACGCACGCGCCATCGCTGCGGTGATGGCGGCGCTCAGGGCCGAGGCGAAAATCTAGTCCGCCGCCTCACGCCTCCTCGCCGAAGCGGACCAGGTCCTCCGGTGCCTCCTTGGTGGCGACCTTCTCCTTGCCCTGAACGAGGACGCGTACCTCCTCGACGATGTCCGGGTTGGCGAGGGTCATGACGTCACCAATGTCGAGGGTGTTGGAGATCGCCGCCAGTACCCGGCGCATGATCTTGCCCGACCGGGTCTTGGGCATGTCGGGCACGATGTAGACGTGCTTAGGACGCGCGATCTTGCCGATGAGGTTCTCGATTGCCGTTACGACCTTCGCCTGCACGTCCTGGCTGCCATCGACGCCCGGCTTCAGGGACACATACATATCCGGGATGCGCCCCTTGAGCTCGTCGA
>JAZFQY010000169.1:0-3853 GCA_036445355.1 Alphaproteobacteria bacterium | reverse complement strand
GGCAGGTCGAAGCGAATGACGTCGGCGCCGAGCTGGGCCAGGGTCATGCCGCCCAGGGGCGCGGCGACGAATGCCGAGCCCTCCACCACCCGCAGTCCGTCGAGGATGGCGTACACCGGTCCGCTCGCGCGCGGTCGCTGAGGATTGCCGCGCCGCTAGCGCAGCATGGCGGCGGCGTTGCCGCCGTCGACGGTGATGATGGCGCCAGTGGTCTTCAGGGCCAGCGCCAGGTGGACGAAGGCGTGGGCCACGTCCGCCGCCGTCACTTCGCGGCCGAGCAGGTTGCCGGACATATAGTCGTCCTCGCTGAGGCCGCGCGCCTTGGCCCGCGCCGCGATCATCGCCTCGGTCAACAGCCCGCTGCGAATTCGGTCGGCGTTGACAGCGTTGGCGCGGATGCCGTCGCGGCCATGGTCGACGGCGACCTGGCGCATTAGCGCCAGCGCCGACGCCTTGGGCAGGCCGTAGGGCCCGAACTCCGGCCCCGGATTTATCGCCTGCTTGGAGAGGTTGTAGAGGATCGCGCCGCCGGTGCCCTGGGCGCGCATCACGCGCACGGCGCACCTGGTCACTGTCTCGTGGGCGAAGAAGTTGAGCTCGAAGCTGCGCCGTAGAACGTCGTCGGCGACCTCGCCGATGCGCCCCTGCCAGGCGGCGCCGGCGTTGGAGACGACGATGTCGACGCCGCCATAGTGCGCGCAGGCGCGCTCGAAGGCGGCCTCCACCGCCGCCGGATCGGTGACGTCGCAGATGAGCCCCAGGCCGCCCATCCGTTTCGCCGCCGCCATGACGCTGGCGCCGTCCCGGTCGAGGAGGACCGGCTCCGCCCCCGCGGCGGCGAGGGCGTGGGCAATGGCCGCGCCGATGGTGCCGGCGGCGCCGGTGACCAGCGCCACCTGGCGCGCCAGGGGCTTTTCCGCCGCCTTGCCGAGCTTTGCCTGCTCCAGGGACCAGTACTCGATGTCGAACAGATCCTCCTCCTCCACCGGCCGGAAGCTCCCGATGGCCTCGGCCCCGGTCACGGTTTCGACCGTGCTCTCGGCGATGTCGGCGGCGACCGCCGCGTCGCGTGCACTCTTGCCGGCGCCGAATAGGCCCAGGCCTGGCACCAGCACCACACGGGGCAGCGGGTCGAGTTCGGTCTTGGGCGTCGTCTGGCGGGCGTTGTGGCGCGCGAAATAGGCGTGGTAGTCGGCAGTGTAGCCAGCGACCGCCGCACGCACCGCTTCGGCGTAAGCCTCGAGCCCGTCGGCCGCCGGGGCGGGGGTCATGAGCGGCTTGCCCTTGGTGCGGATGACGTGGTCGGGCGTCGCCACCCCCCGCTGGCTGTAGCGCGCCAGCTTCTTGCCGCCCACATAGTCCAGGATCTGCGGACTCGCGCGGTGGTCGAGAATGACGCGCTCGTAGGCGCCGCCGCCGCGATCCGTCGCCAGCGCGCCGCGCAGGATCGGCGCCACCTCGGCCACCGGGGCGAGCTCGGGCGGCAGCGTTGCGGCGGCGAAGCCGCGCGCGCGCGCGGCGGCCAGCCGCGCCTCGGCCAGGCTCACGAGGTCGAGCATGCGCTCATAGGCCTCGCGCGCGTCGTCGCCGAAGGTGAAGATGCCGTGCTTGAGGAGAACGAGGCCCTCGACCTCGGGATTGACCTCGTAGGCCACCGCCGCCGCCTTGGCCAGGCGGAAGCCCGGCATGATATAGGGCACGATGCCGACGCGGGCGCCGAACACCTCGCGGCAGATGGCCTCGCCTTCGGGCTGGTCGCTCAGGCTCAGTACCGCGATGGCGTGCGTGTGGTCGACAAATTTGTGCGGCAGAAAGGCGTGGAGCAGGGTCTCCACCGACGGGTTGGGCGCCGTGCTGTCGATCAGGCTCAGGCGCAGGGCGTTGACCATGTCCTCGTCCCTGAGCGCCGCCAGGGAGCGCAGGCGCATCAGTGGTGCCATGCGCACCGCCGGCAGGCCCTCGGGTTCGATATCGGCCATGTCCCAACCGCTGCCCTTGACGTGCAGGACCTCGACCTCGTCGCCGAAGACGTCCCGCGCCGTGGTCTTCACCGAGGTGTTGCCTCCGCCATGCAGGACCAGCTTCGGCTGGCGCCCGAGCAGGCGCGAGGTGTAGACGCGCAAGGCCAGGTCGCGGCCGACATTTCGCTCCGCGTGGTGCGCGACCAGCGCTTCGGCTTCGGCGTCCGACCAGTTGCTTTGCATATGCCTTACTCTCGCCCGCCGCGACCAGCCCGCTCCGGAAACAGCCCCGCCAGCCCGGCGCGCGAGGCGGCGCACACACCGCGCTCGGTGACCAGTCCGCTCACGTAGCGCGCCGGCGTCACGTCGAAAGCGTAGTTAGCCGCCTTGCTGCCCTCGGGCAGGAGCGCGACCGTGACCACCTTGCCGTCTGGCGCGCGCCCGGCGATGGTGGCGACCTCGCGGCCATCGCGCTCCTCGATCGGGATGTCGCGCAGCCCGTCCTCGATGGTCCAGTCTATGCTTGGGCCCGGCAGGGCGACGTAGAACGGCACGCCCGTGTCGTGCGCCGCCAGTGCCTTCAGATAGGTGCCGATCTTGTTGCACACGTCGCCGGAGGCGGTCGTGCGGTCGGTGCCGGTGATGACCATGTCCACGAGGCCGCGCTGCATCAGATGGCCGCCGGCATTGTCGGTGACCACCGTGTGCGGGACACCGTGCTGGGCAAGCTCCCAGGCGGTGAGGCTGGCGCCCTGATTCCTCGGACGCGTCTCGTCGACCCAGACATGCACCGGTAGGCCGGCGTCGTGGGCCTTGAAGACGGGCGCCAGCGCCGTGCCCCAGTCCACGGTGGCGAGCCAGCCGGCGTTGCAGTGGGTGAGCAGGTTCAGCCGCTCGGGACGCCTCTTGTCCTCCCACAGCGAGCGCATGAGGCCCAGCCCGTGGGTGCCTATGGCGGCACAGATGGCGACATCCTCGTCACAGATCTCGCCGGCGCGGCGGTAAGCGGCTGCGGCGCGCGCGCCCGGCGCCAGGGGTGCCAACGCCGCCGCCATGTCGTCGAGCGCCCATCGCAGGTTCACCGCTGTCGGCCGGGTGGCCAGCAGGACCGCCCGCGCATGGTCGAGCGCTCCGGCGTCGGCGCGCAGCGCCAGGGCCATGCCGTATGCGGCAGTGGCACCGATCAGGGGCGCCCCCCGCACCTGCATGGTTCGGATGGCGTGGGCGGCATCCTCGAGGCCGGTGAGACGCAGGGTCGCGAAGGCATGTGGCAGGCGCGTCTGGTCGATGATCTCCACCGACCAGCCATCCTCGGCCACCCAGATCGTCCGGTAAGGCCTGCCGTCGACGTTCATGGCCAGCGCCCGTGCCGCCTCGCCTGCGCATATCGGCCACAGGGTCCGGCGGAGCGCAAGCCTTTTGCCCGAGCGCGGGCGTCCCGGCTTAGCCGCGATGCGGCGGACGCGCGCCGACGCACAGCCGGAACGCGCCCACACGATCCGTGGGCGCTCCCGACCCCGCTGCCTGGCGTCGACGCGCCGAAATGCCGCTCAGGTAAAGGACAGTTTCACCGGAGCGACAGTCGGAAACGACGGCGTCGAGGTTGGCGCTGCCACAGGGCTCGGCTTAGAGGGCGCGGCCTTCTTCGCCGGTGCCTTCTTGACGGCCGTAGCTCTCTTCTTTGCTGCCGGCTTCCGCTTCGCCGCGGTCTTGCGCCGGGCCGTGGTCTTACGCGCAGTGGTCTTGCGCCGGGTTGTGGTCTTGCGCCGGGTTGTGGTCTTGCGCCGGGTTGTGGTCTTGCGTCGGGCCGTGGTCTTGCGCGCGGTAGTCTTGCGCCTAGCCGTGGTCTTACGCGCGGTGGTCTTGCGCCTGGCCGTGGTCTTACGCGCGGT
>JAZFQY010000168.1:0-6156 GCA_036445355.1 Alphaproteobacteria bacterium | reverse complement strand
CATCGCCCTCAATCAAATCCCCCCGGTGCGGCCGGTCTTCACGGTGCCGCGCATGGCCCGGCTGGTGCAGCAGATGATCAAGGACGTCCTCGACGCATTCGCGGCGAGCGATACGGTCAAGGCGCATGATGTGTGGATGCGCGATGCGCAAGTGGACGAGATTTACGACAGCCTGTTCCGCGAGCTGCTGACCTACATGATGGAGGACCCGCGCAACATCACGGCCTGCACGCACCTCCTGTTCATCGCCAAGAACATCGAGCGCATGGGCGACCTCGCCACCAACATCGCCGAGACCATCCACTTCCAGGTCAAGGGCGAGACCCTGGACGAGGACCGCCCGAAGCACGACGCCGCCAGCCTCACCGTCATCGAGCCCGAGGACGGCGACTGACCCGATCTAGAGGCGGTGCATTACCCGCAGGCGCGGCACGAATGCGTCGGCTCGCCCACTACGTCGCGCGCCCCAGGACATGGCGATAGGCGGCGGTGGTCTCGGCGCCGAAGGTGCAGAAAGTGACGCCCGCGATGCCGGGGTGCTCCGCCAGGGCCTGGCGCACCGTCGTGACCGCGATCTCCGTCGCCGCCTCTAGCGGGTATCCGAATATGCCGGCGGAGATGGCCGGAAAGGCAACCGTCTCGATGCCGTGCTTGGCGGCCAGCGCCAGCGCGTTTCGATAGCATCTCGCCAATTGCTCCGGCTCGCCCTGGCCGCCGCCGTGCCAGACCGGCCCGACGACGTGGATCACGTGCCGCGCCGGCAGGCCGTGGCCGCGGGTGATCCGGGCCTCGCCGGTGGGGCAGGGGGCGACGGTGCGGCACTCGGCGGCGAGCCCGCGCCCGGCGGCGCGGTGGATAGCGCCGGAGACGCCGCCGCCCGGGGTCAGGCGCTCGTTGGCGGCGTTGACGATGGCGTCGACGGCGAGCCTGGTGATGTCTCTCTCTTCGAGGTGGAGGCGGTCCTCGACGTCGCTCATGCGGCGATGGCCTCCTCCGGGTGCTGAAAGCCGTAGCCGAGCGCGCGCGCCACCGCCGGGTGTGTGATGCGGCCGCGATGCACATTGAGACCCCGGCGCAGGTGCGGGTCTTCGTTCAGGGCGCGGCGGTAGCCCTTGCCGGCGAGCGCCAGAACGAAGGGCAAGGTGGCGTTGTTGAGCGCGAAGGTGGAGGTGCGGGGTACGGCGCCCGGCATGTTGGTGACGCAGTAATGCACCACCTCATCCTCGATATAGGTGGGCTCGGCATGGGTGGTCGGGCGGCTGGTCTCGAAGCAGCCGCCCTGGTCGATGGCGATGTCCACCACTGCCGCCCCCGGCTTCATCTGGCGCACCAAGTCGCGGCTCACCAGCTTCGGCGTCGCCGCGCCCGGCACTAGGACGGCGCCGACCACCAGGTCGGCCTCGAGCACATAGCGCTCCACGGCGTCGACGGTGGAGAAGATGGTGTTGAGGGTCGGCCCGTACTGGGCGTCGAGGACCATCAGCTGCGCCAGCGACTTGTCGAGCACCGTCACCTTGGCCTGCATGCCCATGGCCATGCGCGCCGCGTTCGAGCCGGCGACGCCGCCACCGAGCACGACCACGCTCGCCGCCTCCACCCCCGCCACTCCGGGCAGCAACACCCCCAGGCCGCCCATCTCCTTTTCCAGGCAATGGGCGCCGACTTGGATCGACATGCGCCCGGCGACCTCGCTCATCGGCGCCAAGAGCGGCAGGCCGCCCGATAAGTCGGTCACGGTCTCATACGCGATGGCGACGCAGCCGCTGTCGACCAGGGCCGTGGTCACCTCAGGCTCGGCGGCGAGATGCAGGTAGGTGAACAGCACCTGCCCATCGCGCAGAAAGGGAAACTCGGACGGCTGCGGCTCCTTCACCTTGACCACGATGTCGGCGCTGCCATAGACGCCGGCGGCGTCGTCGATGCGCGCGCCGACGGCCTCGTAGGCGCGGTCGGCGAAGCCGATGCCGAGCCCGGCACCCGACTCGACCACGACCTCCTGGCCGTTATGGGTAAGCTCGCGCACGCTCGTTGGCGTGCAGCCGACGCGGTACTCGTGGGTCTTGATCTCCTTCGGCACCCCGATCAGCATGGTCGTGCTCCCGACTCGGCCGCCACTATGGCATTATGGGGGCACTATGGGGACGCGGCGGCGCGTTCGCAATCGCGCGGGGCGCCCCTTGGTCTTGGCCGTCGCCGCGCCGAACCGTGAGCCGGGGATTTCCATGATGCCGACCCTTGCCTTTCGACGCCTCGTCGTCGCCCTCGTCGCCGCGCCGCTGGCCGTGACCCTTGCGGTCGGCGCCGCCGCCCAGCCCAAGCACGGCATCGCCATGCACGGCGAGCCCAAATACCCTGCCGACTTCCGCCACCTGGACTACGTCAATCCCGGCGCGCCCAAGGGCGGCACCCTGCGCCTGGCCGTCGTCGGTACGTTCGATTCCCTGAACCGCAACATCGTCAAGGGCACGCCCGCCGCCGGCGCCAACTTCTACACCCAGACCCTGCTGCAACGGGTCTGGGACGAGCCCTTCACCTTGTATGGCTTGCTCGCCGAGACGGTCGAGGTGCCCGAGGACCGCTCCTGGGTGGCGTTCACGCTCAGGCCCGAGGCGCGCTTCTCCGACGGCACGCCGGTGACCGTGGACGACGTCGTCTTCAGCCTGGAGACCATACGCACCCATGGCCGGCCCAACTCGCGCGCAACCTACAAGAAGGTGGTGAAGATCGCGTACCTGGGCGAGCGTACGGTCAAGTTCATCTTCGCCGACGGCTCGGACCGGGAGCTGCCGCTGCTGATCGGCGGCTTCCTGCCGATCCTGTCGAAGAACTACTGGCAGGACCGCGACTTCACCGAGACGACGCTGGAGCCGCCGGTGGGTTCCGGCCCCTACGTCGTCGCCAAGGTCGACCCCGGGCGCAGCATCGTCTACCGGCGCGATCCCGACTACTGGGGCAAGGACCTGCCGATCAGCGCCGGCCACCACAATTTCGACGAGATCCGTTACGACTACTACCGCGACGCCGGCATCGCGCTCGAGGCGTTCAAGGCCGGCGAGTACGACCATCGCTACGAGTTCAGCGCCAACCGCTGGGCCACGGCGTATGACTTTCCCGCCGCCGAGGACGGGCGCGTGACGCGCACGATGTTCGACCACGGCATTCCCTCGGGCCTGCGCGCCTTCGCCTTCAACCTGCGCCAGCCAATGTTCCAGGATCGGCGGGTGCGCCGTGCGCTGGCGTTGGTCTTCGATTTCGAGTGGATCAACAAGACCCTGCTCCAGGGCGCCTATGAGCGCACTGGCAGCATGTTCGACAATTCCGACATGGCGCCCAGCGGCGTGCCGGCGGGCGCCGAGCTGGCGCTGCTCGAACCCTGGCGCGGCCAGGTGCCGGACGACGTGTTCGGCGCGCCCTACGCGCCGCCCGTGACCGATGGCAGCGGCAACGACCGCAGCAACCTGCGCCGGGCGAGTGCGCTTCTGAAGAAGGCGGGCTGGCAGGTCCGGGACGGAGCCCTAGTCGATGGCGACGGCAAGCCCTTCGCCTTCGAGATCCTGCTGCGCAGCCAATCGAGCGAGAAGCTGGCCCTGGCCTACAAGCGCAGCCTGGAGCGCCTGGGCATCGAGGCGGCGGTGCGCCTGGTGGACAGCTCCCAGTATCAGGCGCGGCTCGAGGACTACGACTTCGACATGGCGATCCGGCGCTGGGGGGTGACCCTGTCGCCCGGCAACGAGCAGCAGAACTACTGGAGCAGCGTCGCCGCCGCCAGCCCCGGCAGCCGCAACGCCGTAGGCGTCGCCAACCCGGCGGTGGACGCCCTCATCGACGCGCTGGTCGGCGCGCGCACGCGCGAGGATCTGGTCGCCGCGGCGCGGGCGCTCGACCGGGTGCTGATGTGGGAGCAGTATGTGGTGCCGCTCTACCACCAGGGCGGCTTCCGCGTCGCCTATTGGAACACGCTCGCCCACCCGGAGGTCATCTCCATCTACGGTCCGGTGATCGAGACCTGGTGGGCGAAAGAATAGCGGCCGGGCTCAGGCGCCCATCTTCATTCTGACCAGAGTCGCCAGCGCCACCTGCGGGCGCGGGCCGATATGGCCGATTACCTCTGCGGCGGCGATCGACGCGATGTGCCCGCACGCCGCCAGGCCGTGGCCGTTGGCGGCGCCGTAGAGGAAGCCGGCGGCATAGAGGTCGCCGGCGCCGGTGGTGTCGACCACCGCCACCGGCTCGGGGTCGATCACGTGCACCTCGTTGTCGGTGACGATGACCGAGCCCTTTTCGCTGCGCGTAAGGGCGGCGACATCGCAGTCGCGGCGCGCATGCTGTAGCGCCTCGTCGAAGTCCGCCACCTGGTAGAGCGAGGTAACCTCGGCCTCGTTGGCGAATAGGATGTCGACATGGCCCCGCACGAAGTCGCGAAAAGACACGCGGTGGCGGTCGACGCAGAACGGGTCGCTCAGGGTGAGGGCGACCTGGCGCCCGGCGTCGTGGGCGGCCTCGGCGGCCTTGAGGAAGGCCTGCTTCGCCTCCTCCCGGTCCCACAGGTAGCCCTCCATGTAGGTGATCTTGGCGCGGGCGATGAAGACCGGGTCGATGTCCTCCGGCCCCAGATCGGCGCACGCCCCCAGATAGGTGTTCATGGTCCGGTGGGCGTCGGGCGTGATGAACACCAGGCAGCGCGCCGTAGGCGGCCCGGCGGTCGCCGGCGGCGTCTCGAACGCGACCCCGGCGGCGCGGATGTCATGGGTGAATATGCCGCCGAACTGGTCGTCGCGCACCTTGCCGACATAGCCGGCGCGGCCGCCGAGGGAGGCGATGCCGGTGGCGGTGTTGGCGGCCGAGCCGCCGGAGACCTCGAGCGCCGGACCCATGGCGTCGTAAAGCTCCTGGGCGCGGTCGGCATCGACCAGGGTCATGGTGTCGCGGTTGAGGCCGAGCCGGGCGACGGTCGCGTCGTCGCTATGGGCGAGAACGTCGACGATGGCGTTGCCGATGCACACCGCGTCCAGGTCGGCCTCGGCCATGGCGATCCTCCTGGCGTGGGCGAGGTACCAAGCTGCGGCAAGAGCCGTATAGATAATGGGGCATGGGGCCTAGGCAAGACGCGTCGGGTCGGCTATGCCGCCCCGATGCTGTCCGCGCTCCTCAAGGCCCTGGCCCAACTCGCCGACCCGAAGCTGCGCCGGGTCTTTTGGCTGAGCCTGGGCGGCAGCCTGGCGGTGGCCGCCCTGCTGGCGCTGACCGCGGGATGGCTGCTGACAGTGACCCAGTTCGTCACCATGGGATGGCTGGAGGCGGTGCTCGACATCGCCGGCGCCCTGGCGACGGCACTGGTGATCGCGGTCCTGTTTCCGGGCCTGGTGGGCGTCGTGTCTGGGCTGCTCTTGGAAGACGTGGCGCGGGCGGTGGAGGGTCGACACTATCCCGACCTGGCGCCGGCGCGTGCCCAGCCGATCACCGAGACGGTCATGGTCGCCCTCGCCTTCGCCGCCGCGATGCTGGCCCTGAACCTCTTGGCGCTGCCCTTTTATCTGCTGCCTGGGGTCAATGTTATCATTTTCTTTACCATAAACGGCTACTTGCTGGGCCGAGAGTATTTCGAGTTCGTGGCCCTGCGCCGGCTGGCGCCGGCCGCGGCCCGAAAAATTCGAAAGGAGCATCGTCTGCGCGTGCTGTTCGCCGGTTTCGCCATCGTTCTGTTCGCAATGGTGCCGCTGTTGAACCTTCTGTTGCCGCTTTTTGGTGCCGCATTCATGGTGCACGTCTTCGAGCGCTTGCGACAGCAACCGAAATCCGTATGATGCCGGCGAATTCGCGTTTTACTCCACAATTACAAAGCTAAATTGGAACTCGGGGTGGAATCTTTCGTTCACACAAACACTACCGAAGGGACGTCAAGATGTTTGGAAGAAAGATGCAAGCCGAGTCGCTCGACTACACCCCGGCCGCGCCGTTGCTGCAGAGCAAGGACGGCAGCAGCAGCCGCGACTCGAGCCTGAAGTTCCTGCAACACCCGGGCGGGCGATCCGTGGATCTGCCACAGCGACCGAGCAAGACCCCCGAAAGCCAGCCCAAGCCGCCTGGCGGTCGCACCCTCACGGTCGGCCAGGACATTTCGCTGTCCGGCAATATCTCGTCCTGTGACACTCTGGT
>JAZFQY010000167.1:0-2439 GCA_036445355.1 Alphaproteobacteria bacterium | reverse complement strand
GCCATCCCAGGGGTGGCATATTGTGCCTCTGCATCGCGCCCGTAGCTCAGCGGATAGAGCGTCGGCCTCCGGAGCCGAAGGTCAGAGGTTCGAATCCTCTCGGGCGCGCCAGCTTGCCAGACCGGCCGCCCGATGACGGGCTCAAAACCCGCGCTGCCTCACGCCCGGCGTGCGGCCACGGCGATCTCGGAACTGACGGCGAAGGTGGTGCGCACCCGGTGATGCACGATCCGCCAGGCGCCCTCGTCCAGATAGGCGCCGATCTCGATCGGCCGGCAGCCGCCCACCAGGGACGGACGCAGGGCATGGAGCGCCGTCCAGACGCGCATCACGGCGGCGCTTGGCCGCGTGGCGCCCCTTGTCAGGCTGACCAGGCACAGGAGCCCCTCGGGCGCGAGCTTCCGGCGGGCCTCGGCGAGGAGGGCGCGGATGTCCGCCTCGCTCAACAGGTCGAGCACGTAGGTGGAGACGAAGCGGTCGCAAGCGCCATCCGCCGCCGGCACCTCGATTGCGCCGGTGGTCTGTTCGACCCGGGCGCGATCGGCCCAGGGGGCGAGGCGCGTCCGCGCCAGGCGCACCATGGTCTCGCTCATATCGATGCCGAGATAGTTGCAGTGCCGCGGCAATCGGTCGGCGAGGAGCGTGGCCGCCAAGCGCCCGGTGCCGCAGCCGAACTCGATCACCACCGTCGCCCGGCCGAACTCGCCGTGGGCGATCAGCTCGGCCCTGGCCGCGTCCTCCTGGAACGCCAGCCAATCGTTGCGGGCGCCGATGCGATCATAGAACACCCTGGCTTCGCCGTGGGTGAGGGTGCGCGCCAAGCTAGAGCCTTTTCCTGTCATATTGACCGGAGACGGCTCTACGCCGCCGTCGGCACCGTCACCCACTCGGCGGTGACCGTCACCTCGGCGGCGCGCATCAGGTTCATCACCGGGCAGCGGAACTCGACGTTCTTCTTGAGCCTCTCCACCCGCTCCGGCGGCTCGTCGGTGTAGAGGGTGACCGTCAATTCAACGGTCTCGAAATAGGGGCGCACGCCGGGCACGCCGCGCGGCCCGCGCGCATCGACCCGGCCCGAGCACTCGAAGTCGACGCCCGTATAGCTGAACCCCATGACCTTGGCACAGCGATGGATGATCGCCCCCTCGCAGCCGACCAGCGCCACCAGGATCGTCTCCAGCGGCGTCGGCCCGGTGTCGGTGCCGCCCTTGTCCGCGGGCTCGTCGGTGACCGGCGCGAAATCGCGCACCCGCACTTGCGTGCGCGTGCCGGCTTCGTTGCGCGCGCTCACCATGCGGATGCCGATCTTGGGCGTCTTCGGGTCGATGTCCGGCGGCAAAAGATCGCTCATCGTGGTCTCCCCTATCTCGAGTATTTATTCGGCCTGCCTAGAGAAAGCCGCGCAGGTAGCGGCAGTCCGTCGCCGCCGTGCTCGCGCCGGACGGCCGGTTCGACCAAAGCGCGAAGTTGAAGAAGCCGAGCATGCCCAAATTGCTGCGGTTGTTGACCTCGTACAGCAGCCGGCGGTTGCCGCGCGCCGGATCGGCCGGCTTCAGCATGATGAAATCCCCGACAAAGCTGACGCGGCCGCTCTCGTCGCGCGGCGCCAGGGCAAGGTCGACGATGCGGGCGTTGGCGGGATCGTCCGGATCGACGGAATAGTGCAGGCGGCCGACGATGCGTTCGTAGGGGCCGGTGGCACCGAAGGCGAGACCGTCGGCGAAGGCGGAGCGCTCCACGATCTCCAGGCGCTCGACCCGTGCCTCGGCGCCAACAGCGATGCCGGCGGCAATGGCGGCAATACAAATGAAAAGGAAGACCCGCGCCACCGCGCGGCCCGGATCGGCGCATCCCATGGCGCCTTCATAGGCCGGCACCAGCGCGAAGTCGAGCCGGGCGGGGGTGAAAAGCGCCCGTCCTGCCTCGCGCATCGGCGCCGATTGCAGAAATATTAAGGCAGATTAATGGCTCGTTAATGCAGCGCGGCTAGCCTTGGCATGCGCGCGCATCCGTTTGATTCGGCGGTCGCCCGCGGGGTTGTCCCGGACCCAGGCACGCGCGGTCCCGGAGGCAGGCAGGGTAATGGAGAAGGAAAATGGGTCAGCCCATTGACACTCGGCCTGCGCCTCGCCTTCGGCATGGCCTGGCTCGAATAGCGGCGCTGCCGCTCATGCTGTTGATTGCCGGATGCGGCCTGCCGCCCGCGGTGGTGGCCACCTCTTACGGCGTCGAGTTGTTCGCATTTATGACGACCGGAAAGACATTTACCGATCATGCCATCTCCGGCGTCGTGGGGCGGGACTGCGCCCTGTTGCGATTGGTCGAGCGCGAGCCGGTATGCACCGATTTCGCCGACGCCATTGCGCCGCCTGCCGCCGTCGCGACCTTGCCCACAGGGACCCACTGGAGCCTGCAGGAGCTCTACGAGTAGGCGTCCGC
>JAZFQY010000166.1:0-2742 GCA_036445355.1 Alphaproteobacteria bacterium | reverse complement strand
CCTACGGCGTCTCCTACCTGCGCCGGCGCCACACCGGGCCGATCATCGCCGTCGCCGGCGCCTCCGGCATGGCGCCGATCTCCTCGATCGTGGAGAGCGCGCTCGCCGCCGGCATGACGCAGCCGATCCACCTGTTCTTCGGCGTCCGCGACGAACGCGACGTCTATGGCGAGGCGCGGCTGAAGGAGCTGGCGGCGGCGCACCGCAACTTCGCCTATACCATCGTCCTGTCGGAGCCCTCCGGCCCGACCGAGCGGCGGAGCGGCATGGTGCACGAGGCCATTCTCGGGCGCTTCAGGCAATTCGACGGCTGCAAGGCCTACCTCGCCGGGTCGCCGCCCATGGTCAATGCGGCGACGGCGCTCTTGTTCTCCTTCGGCATGGACCGTAGGGACATCCACGCCGACCCCTTCTACTCCGCGGCCGAACGGGCGGCGCAGGAGCCGGGCAGGTGACGAACTTCGTGCTGCCAATATGGCCGACGCCGAGCGTCGCCGTGGCCGGCGGCGGGCGCCACCCGGTGCGGCATATCTACTGCGTCGGGCGCAACTATGCCGCCCATGTGCGCGAGATGGGCATCGATGCGCGCGAGCCGGGCGACCAACTGCACGGCCATATCGACGGCGTCGGCGAGATCACGGGCACGATCGGCTGACCTTCATGCGCATTGCCACCTGGAACATCAATTCCGTGCGCCTGCGCCTCGACGCCGTCGCCCGCCTGGCTGAGGAGGCGCGGCCCGACGTCATCTGCCTGCAGGAGACGAAATGTCCGGACGACAAGTTTCCGGCAGCCGCGATCGCGGACATGGGCTATCCACACCAGGTGTTCCGGGGCATGAAGAGCTACAACGGCGTCGCCATCCTGTCGCGGCTGCCTCTCGACGGCACCGGCGGCCGCGACTGGTGCGGCCGGCAGGACTGCCGCCATGCCGCAGCCGGGCTTCCCGGCAGCATCGAGCTGCACAATTTCTACGTCCCGTCGGGCGGCGATGTGCCCGACCCGGATGCGAACGACAAGTTCGCCCACAAGCTCCAGTTCCTGAAGGAGCTGGCGGCGTGGTGGCGGAAGCGCGCCAAGCCGCGGGCCAAGCGCATCATGGTCGGCGACTTTAACGTGGCGCCCTTGGAGACCGACGTGTGGTCGCACAAGCGGCTGCTCGACGTGGTCAGCCACACGCCGATCGAGGTCGCGCACCTGGGTGCGGTACAGGCGGCCCATGACTGGCGCGACGCGGTGCGCCACTTCGTGCCCGAAAGCGAGCAACTCTACAGCTGGTGGAGCTATCGCGCCCGCGACTGGCGCGCCTCGGACCGCGGCCGCCGGCTCGACCATATTTGGGTGACGCCGGCGCTGAAGGCGCGCCTGGCGCACGCCGAGATCCTCAAGGACGCGCGCGATTGGCCCAAGGCCTCGGACCACGTGCCGGTGATCGCCGAGCTGAAGCCCTGAGCTGGCGAGGGCCTGCCCATGCTGCACTCGATTATGGGCACCCAGTCAGAGCGTCCCCATGGGCGCGCAAAATGCGGCCGGACCGCCTGCCACCGAAGTCATGAACGGCGCTGGCGCCTCCCATCGACCTCGATGACCGGCGACTGCACGATAGGCTGGAACATGCGGCGGTACTGGCTTGGCGTCAGGCCGGTGCGGCGCTATCGAACGCGCTGTGCGCCGCCTTGCGCGAAGAGTTTATTTGACCGTCATTGAAATTGCCGTTGTCCTAACTGGCGCAACCAAGGACGGGCATGGAACCCTCGGATCCGGGCGGATCCGGGCGCCGCTCGTGCCCGTTATCAAATCAATGTCGGGAGGGAGTACCGTCATGGTCAAGGTGCTTGCCATTCTTGCGGCATTCCTGCTGTGGGCGCAGGTCGCGCACGCGCAGGACGCCAACATGAGCTTCTTCATCACCAGCGCCGGCCCCGGCAATGGCGCCGATCTGGGCGGCCTGGCGGGCGCCGACGCCCATTGCCAGGCGCTGGCCGGCGCCGTGGGCGCCGGCGGCAAGACCTGGAGTGCCTATCTGAGCGCCAGCGCCGCGGGCGGCCAGCCGGCAATCAGCGCCCGCGACCGCATCGGCGCCGGCCCCTGGTTCAGCTTCAACGGCGTCGAGGTCGCCCGGGACGTCGCCCAACTGCACAGCGACGCGAACGCCCCCAACAAGGAGAATTCCCTGACCGAGAAGGGCGGCGTGGTCAACGGCCGCGGCGACACGCCAAACATGCACGACATCCTCACGGGCTCGCAGCTCGACGGCACCGTCTTCGCCGGCGACGAGGACAAGACCTGCAACAACTGGACCAGCAGCGCCGCAACGGGGAGCGCCCAGGTCGGCCATCACGACCGACAGGGCGGCGGCGCCAATCCGACCTCGTGGAACTCGGCCCACGGCTCGCGCGGCTGCGGCCAGGCCAACCTTCAGGGCACCGGTGGCAACGGCTTCTTCATGTGCTTCGCCGCCGATTGAGGCTGATCATTTCGTGTGCAGTGGAGTACCGCCGCGGCGGCGAAATCGAGGCAGCGGCGCTAGAGCCTTTTCCGGTCATATGGATGCAATTCTGTTGTGCCCGCGAGGCGGCAGGCCGCAAGGCGTCTGGCGAAGCGCGATGCACCGAATCGGGCGAGGCAGACAACGAAGCGGATGCCCCTCGCGGGACAACCCGGAGGGACAGGCCAATTTGGGCCAGGGCGGCGTCAAGAACCTCGAGCGTAGCTGTGGCTACGCTTCGCGGCACTTTCCTG
>JAZFQY010000165.1:0-4408 GCA_036445355.1 Alphaproteobacteria bacterium | reverse complement strand
CCACCGCCTCCGCCCCCGGCCAGTTGACCGGCGTGAAGCGCGCTTGGCGCGGCAGTTGCGGCGTGCGCCCGCCCTGGCTGAACAAGGTAATGCCGAGGACGATGGTCAGCCCCGCCACCAGGATATTGATGGCGACGCCGGAGACGATCTGGTTGCCGTGATGGGTGATGCAGGCATAGCCGTGAAGCATGGCAAGCGCGATCGAGGCGGCGATGCCGCCGGCGAGCCCCGCCCAGGCCGATCCGGTGACGTGGGCGATCGAGGCGGCGGCGAAGGCGGCGCCCAGCATCTTGCCTTCGAGGCTGATGTCGAACACGCCGGAGCGCTCGGCAAACAAGCCGGCGAGCGAGGCCAGCACCAGCGGCGCCGAGACCCGCAGGGTCGCGTCGAGGAGCAAAATGAAGAAGCGGAATTCTTCCATAGTCCCTATTCCGCCGGCGCCGCGTCCGCCGGCGCCGCGTCCGCCGGCTCACGCACGCGGAAGAAGAAAGCGACGTAGGGCAGGAACAGAAACTCGAGCGCGCCGGCGAACAGGATCACCAACCCCTGGATCACCACCACCATGTCGCGGCTGATCTTCGGGATCTCGAAGGCGAGTTCGGCGCCGCCCTGGTAAAGCGCGCCGAACAATAGGCTCGCCAGAAAAATGCCCACGGGGTGGCTGCGGCCCATGAGCGAAACGGCGATGCCGACGAAGCCATAGCCGGCGGTGAAGTTGAGCAGCAGGCGGTGGTTGACGCCCATGATCTCGTTAAGCCCCATCATGCCGGCGAGACCCCCGGATATGGCCATCGCCAGCATCATATTGCGCGGCACCGAGATGCCGGCATAGACGGCGGCCTCTTTGTTGGCGCCGACGGTGCGGATCTCGTAGCCCCAGCGCGTGTGCCAGATGAATAACCAAACGAATACGCCGCTCAACAACGCCAGCAGGAACGAAAGGTTCAGGGGCGAGCGTGCGAAATCGATGCCGAACCAGCCCAGTGCTTGATGCATGAAAGGCAGCCAGGTGTGGGACAGGAACTCGCGGCTCTCGGGCGACATCTGCCCCGGCTTGATGAGCACGCGCGACAACAGATAGACCATCACCGTGGCGGCGATGAAATTGAACATGATGGTGGTGATGACGACGTGACTGCCGCGCCGCGCCTGCAGATAGCCGGGGATGAACGCCCATATGCTGCCGAAGACGATTGCGCCGATGATCGCCAGGGGTAGCACCAGGATGAAGGGCAGGAAGTCGAAATACAGGCAAACTAGGCCCACCCCGAGGCCACCGAGATAGGCCTGGCCCTCGCCGCCGATGTTGAACAGGCCGCAATGAAAGGCGACAGCGACGGCGAGCCCCGTGAACAGGAAGTTAGTGGTGTAATAGAGGGTGTAGCCAATCCCTTCCTGCCATCCGAAGGCGCCCTTGACCAGGATCAGCATCGCTCTCAGCGGGTTCTCGCCGATGAGCAGGATGACCACGCCCGAGACGGCAAGTGCCGCCAGCAGATTGACCACGGGCAGGAGCCCCACCGTCACCCAGCGCGGCATGCCTGCCCCGACCGCCCCCGCGGCGGCCATCAGGCGACCTTGTCGCGCTCGGCTGGGTCGACGCCCGCCATCATCAGGCCCAGTGCCTGCTCGGTGGCCTCGGCTTGGGAGACCTCGCCGACGATGCGGCCGTCGAACATGACCAGGATGCGGTCGGAGAGCGACATGATCTCGTCGAGCTCGACGGAGATCAGCAGCACGGCCTTGCCCGCGTCGCGCATCTCGATCAGGCGGCGGTGGATGTACTCGATGGCGCCGATGTCGAGTCCGCGCGTTGGCTGCCCGACCAGGAGCACCTCGGGGCTGCGCGCCATCTCGCGCGCGACGACGATCTTTTGTTGGTTGCCGCCGGAGAAGTTGGCGGTCATCAACAGCGGTTCGGGCGGGCGCACATCGTAGTCCTGCATCTGCTGCCTGCAGCCCTCGATGATGGCCTGGCGGTCCAAGAGGATGGGGCCGTTGTAGGCAGGGTCGTCGTGGTAGCCGAGGATCGCCGACTCGTTGGCGGCGAAAGTTGTCACCAGCCCCATGCGCCGGCGGTCCTCGGGCACATGGGCCAGGCCCAGGCGGCGCATGGCGCGCGCATTGGCGCCGGCGGTGATCTCGCGGCCCATGAGATGGATGGCGCCGGCCTTTGCGCCGCGAATGCCGGCCAGCGCCTCCATCAGCTCCGACTGGCCGTTGCCGGCGACGCCGGCAATACCGACAATCTCGCCGGCGCGGACCTCGAAGCTTACATCCTTGACCCGGCGCACGCCGGCGGCGTCGACCACGTCCAGATGCTCGACCACGAGCATGCCTTCGCCCGGCTGGGCCGGCCCCTTATCGAGCCTGAACAGGACCTTGCGCCCGACCATGAGCTCGGCGAGCTGCTCGCGGTCGGTTTCGGCGGTGCGTACGTTTGCCACCACCTCGCCCTGGCGCATGACCGTGACCGTGTCGGTAATGGCCATGATCTCGCGCAGCTTGTGCGTAATCAAAATGATCGTCTTGCCCTGCTCCTTGAGCGCGGCCAGGATGCGAAACAGGTGATTGGCCTCCTGCGGCGTCAGCACGCCGGTTGGCTCGTCCAGGATCAGAATCTCGGCGCCGCGGTAGAGCGCCTTCAGGATCTCCACCCGCTGCTGCAGGCCCACCGGCAGACCGCCGATCAGGGCGTCGATATCCACCTCGAGACTGTATTCCTGCTCCAGGCGCACCAGCTCCGCGCGCGCCTTGCCCATGCCCTCGGCGAGCAGCGCCCCACCCTCGACGCCCAGGATCACGTTCTCCAGCACGGTGAAGGTCTCGACCAGCATGAAATGCTGGTGGACCATGCCGATGCCGGCGTCGATGGCATCGTCGGGGCGCTTGATGTCGAGCCGCTGCCCGGCGACGATGATCTCGCCGGTCTCGGCTTGATAGAAGCCATAGAGGATGCTCATCAGGGTCGACTTGCCGGCGCCGTTCTCCCCGATGATGCCGTGAATGGTACCCCGGGCCACGCGCAAGGAGACATCCTTGTTGGCGTGGACGGGGCCGAAATGCTTGTTGATGCCGCGGAGCTCGATCGCCGGCGGGGCGGCGGGCACCGCGCCTTGGGCAGCGCCCGCCTCCGCCTGCGCCTTTTCCGTCATGCAGGCACGCGCACCGGCGCGCTCAGTATGTGCACTCGTTATTGTCGGTGTAGTTGTGCACCTTGATCCTGCCGGCGATGATGTCGGCCCGGGCCTGCTCGACCTTGGCCTTCAAATCGTCGGTGATGAGGCTGGCGTTGTTGTCGTCGAGCGCCCAGCCGACGCCGTCCTCGGCCAGACCCAGAACCTGTATACCCGCCTTCCAGGTGTCGTCCTGGGCCGTCTTGTAGACGTTGTAGGCGGCGACATCGACGCGCTTCAGCATCGAGGTCAGCACCGAGCCGGGATGCAGGTAGTTCTGGTTCGAGTCGACGCCGATTGAAAGCTTGCCCAGATCGGCTGCCGCCTGCAGCACGCCCAGGCCGGTGCCGCCGGCCGCGGCATAGACGATGTCGGCGCCGCGGTCGAACTGCGACTTGGCCAGCTCGCCACCCTTGACCGGGTCGTTCCAGGCCGCCGGCGTGGTGCCGGTCATGTTGGAGTACACCTGCGCATCGGGGTTGACGTACTTCACCCCCTGCTCGTAGCCGCAGCCGAAACGGCGGATGAGGCCGATATCCATGCCGCCGACGAACCCGACCTTGCCGGTCTCGGATTTCAGCGCGGCGAGCACACCGACCAGGAACGAGCCCTCGTGCTCCTTGAATATGAGGGACTGCACGTTGGGCAGGTCGACGACCATGTCGATGATGGAAAAGCGGATGTCCGGGAACTCCTTGGCGACCGTCTCCAGGGCCGGGCCCTGGGCGAAGCCGACGGCGATCACCGGGTCGAAGCCGCGGCGGGCGAAGTTCCTGAGCGCCTGCTCGCGCTGGGTCTCATTGGTGACCTCGAACTCGCCATAGGCGACGCCGGTCTCCATGCGAAACTTCTCAAGCCCGTTGTAGATGCCCTCGTTGAACGACTTGTCGAACTTGCCGCCCATGTCGAAGACCACCGCCGGCTTGATGTCGGCGGCGGCGGCGGTCGCTGCCAATATGGCGGCGAGCGCAATAATTCCAACACGCTTCATGGGTGCGCACCTCCCTTTTTTGCGTTCCTGGCGAGCCCTGCGGGCCGCCTGTCTTGCCCGCTAGCTTAGCCCCGCCGACCCCGCCGCAGTAGCAAAATCTCCGCCCCGCTCAGGGGCTCATTCGCTCCAGGTCCAGGGCATGTCCGGGGCGCGTTTGAGCTCCTCCAGGGAGGGCTGGGGCACGATCCGGCCCTGGCTCAGGAACGGGTCGGCGAAGTGGCGCGGGGCGCTGCCGCCGGGC
>JAZFQY010000164.1:0-3152 GCA_036445355.1 Alphaproteobacteria bacterium | reverse complement strand
CTCGACCGCATCTTCACCGAGGCCGGCTTCGACTGGCGCGAGCCGGGCTGCTCCATGTGCCTGGCGATGAACGACGACCGGCTCGAGCCGGGGGAGCGCTGCGCCGCCACCTCCAACCGCAACTTCGAGGGCCGCCAGGGGCGCGGCGGGCGCACCCACCTGATGAGCGCAGCCATGGCCGCCGCCGCCGCGGTCAGCGGCCGCCTCGCCGACGTGCGCGAGCTGGTGGGGTGAGCGACGCGGCGGCCGTCACCGGCGGCTGCCTGTGCGGCGCCGTGCGCTACGCGGCGAGCGCGGCGCCCACCAAGACCAGCTACTGCCACTGCCGCGCCTGCCAGCGCCATTTCGGCGCCGCCGCCGGCATGTACACCCACTTCCCCACATCGGACTTCCGCTTCGTCAAGGGCAAGCCGAAGCGGTACCGCTCATCCACGTTCGCCGAGCGCGGCTTCTGTGCCGCCTGCGGCTCGTCGCTCACCTTTCAGTATCTCGGGCGGCCCGAGGTGATCGGCGTCGCGGTGGGCAGCCTCGACCATCCGGAAAATGTGCGCCCGGAGGTGCACTGGGGCGTGGAGAGCCGCCTGCCATGGTTCGAGGTCGACGACGACCTGCCGCGCCGGCGCACGGAGGACGACCCGGACTTTGTTGCTCTTGCCTCCCAAGGACGTAAATGAGGAGGACCGATTACCTGTACAGCTTATTTGGCGCTCATGGTTCGAGACGACCGCTTCGCGGTCTCCTCACCATGAGGAAATTTCGTGTCGCTCGGGGCGTCGCCTCATCCTGAGGGCGCCCGGGAGGGCGCGTCTCGAAGGAGAGGCAATGCGCCGCCGCGATGCGCGATGGTCTCGACCAACGGGAGAAAATCATGAGCGCGCCCGATACGCTGTCCGATAGCGGCGCGCCCGGCACCCAACCGCAGTTTCGCTACGCAGGATTCTCGCGCCGCTTCGTCGCCTATATTCTCGACGCGATACTGATCCTCATTTTATTCGTGCTCCTGAACCAGCTGGTCGGGGGCGTCTACGAATGCGTCGAGCCGTCTATGGAAATCGGCGCACCGTACGGCGTGCGCTGCGGCGCGACGGGCCTCGGCAATGCCCTGTATGTCATTGTTTCGCTCTTGTATTTCGGCGCCATGGAAAGCTCGGCGCGGCAGGCGACCCTGGGTAAGATGGCGCTCGGCATCGCCGTGACGGATCAGGCCGGCGGGCGGATCTCGTTCGGCCGCGCCATCGGCCGCAACGCCGGCAAATACGTGTCGGCGATCATCCTGGCGATCGGCTTCATCATGGCCGCCTTCACGAGCCGCAAGCAGGCCCTGCACGACATAATGGCCGGTTGTCTGGTGATAAAGCGTCGTTCCTGACGCTGCACCGTGGCCCGCAAGCAAGCGCATTATTCTGAAGAGGAAAGCCATCCGACAATGCAAAAATTTACCACTGTGACCGGCATCGCCGCGCCCCTGCCGATGGTCAATGTCGACACCGACCGCATCATCCCGAAGCAGTTCCTGAAGACCATCAAGCGCACCGGGCTGGCCGACGGCCTGTTCTACGATCTGCGCTTCGACGAGGCCGGCAACAAGAAGCAGGGCTTCGTCCTCGACCGCGCGCCATACGACCAAGCGAAGATCCTGGTTACGGGGGAGAATTTCGGCTGCGGCTCGTCGCGCGAGCACGCGCCCTGGGCGCTCCTCGATTTCGGCATCACCTGCGTCATCGCGCCCGGCTTCGCCGACATCTTCTACAACAACTGCTTCAAGAACGGCATCCTGCCGGTGAACCTGCCCAAGGACAAGGTCGAGGCGCTGATGGCCGACGCCGAGGACGCCGACAACCCCATGCTCACCGTCGACCTGGTGGCCCAGGAGATCCGCCGCCCCAACGGCGCCGTCATCGGCTTCGAGATCGATCCCTTCCGCCGCCAATGCCTGCTCGAGGGCCTCGACGATATCGGCCTCACCCTCACCCGCGAGGACAAGATCGCCGCCTTCGAGGACGGCCGGCGGGGCGGGCGGGCCTGGCTCGACCGGGCTCCAGCCTGAGCGCCGCCCATGCCAGCGAACAAGCGCCTGCTGCTGCTGCCCGGCGACGGCATCGGGCCCGAGGTCATGGGCGAGGTGCGCCGGGTGGTTGACTGGTTCGGCGCCCGCCGCGCGCTTGCCTTCGAGGTCGAGGAGGGGCTGGTGGGCGGTGCGGCCTACGACGCAAGCGGCACGGCCCTTGGCGACGAGACCCTGGCCGACGCCATGGCCGCCGACGCCGTCATCCTGGGCGCCGTCGGCGGGCCGAAATGGGACGACGTGCCGCGCCAACACCGGCCGGAGGCGGGGCTCCTGCGCCTGCGCAAGGAGATGGACCTGTTCGCCAATCTGCGCCCGGCGGCGGTGTTCGACGCCCTGGTCGACGCCTCGACCCTGAAGCCGGAGGTGGTGCGGGGGCTCGATATCCTGATCCTGCGCGAGCTCACGAGCGGCGTCTATTTCGGCGAGCCCC
Source organism: Alphaproteobacteria bacterium (assembly GCA_036445355.1). GTDB lineage: Bacteria > Pseudomonadota > Alphaproteobacteria > UBA6615 > UBA6615 > JAZFQY01. Next base: position 654 of record JAZFQY010000164.1, on the reverse strand, counting down.
GGGGCGTCGAGACCCTGCCCGACGGCAGCGAGCGCGTCGTCGACACCCAGGCCTACACGCGCGCCGAGATCGAACGCATCGTGCGCTTCGGCTGCGAGCTGGCCTGCAAGCGGCGCAACAAGCTGACCTCGGTGGAGAAGGCCAACGTCATGGAGACCGGCGCCTTCTGGCGCCGGGTGGCCGGCGAGCTCGCGGGCGCCGAGTTCCCGGAGGTCGAATTCGAGCACATGTATGCCGACAACTGCGCCATGCAGCTGGTGCGCGATCCGAAGCAGTTCGACGTCATCGTCACCGACAATCTGTTCGGCGACATGCTGTCGGACGAGGCGGCGATGCTGACCGGCTCATTGGGCATGCTGCCCTCGGCCAGCCTCGGCGCCGCCGACCCGGCGACGGCCAGGCGCCACGCGCTCTACGAGCCGGTGCACGGCTCCGCCCCGGATATCGCCGGCGAGGACAAGGCCAACCCCCTGGCCACCCTGCTCAGCTTCGCCATGATGCTGCGCTATTCCTTCGACCTTGAGGAGGACGCGGTACTGGTGGAGCAAGCGGTGGAGCGGGTTCTCGCTGCGGGATACCGCACGGCGGACATCATGCAGGACGGCCGTACCCTCGTCTCCACCAGCGAGATGGGCGCCGCACTCATCCGCGAGC
>JAZFQY010000163.1:0-3345 GCA_036445355.1 Alphaproteobacteria bacterium | reverse complement strand
GCTTGAGCGAAATGGTCCTCGTGTTGGCGCCCCTGGCACTGGCCGGGGTGCTGACGGCGGCCGCGTCCGTGGCGCTCGGCCTGTCCTTCAACTTCGCCAATGTCATCGTCCTGCCGTTGCTCTTGGGTCTCGGCGTCGCCAGCGGCATCCACCTGGTGCTCAGGCGACGCCAGGAGCGGGACGGCGCGGCTGTCCTCGCCAGCAGCACGCCGCGCGCGGTTCTGTTCAGCGCGCTCACCACCGTCGCTTCGTTTGGTAGCCTGGCTCTTTCCGGCCATCGCGGCATGACTAGCATGGGCCAGCTCCTCACAATCGCGCTGGCCTTCACCCTGCTGGCGACGCTGGTGGTCCTGCCGAGCCTGATGACCCGCTCCGCAAGTGGCGGCGAGGCGGAACCGCCATGAGGGCGGTAATCCTCGCCGCCGGCATCGGCAGGCGCTTCGCCCACCCTCTGCCGAAGGTGCTGCTGAGCTTCGGCGGCGAGACATTGCTGGCCCGTCACCTGCGCATTCTCGACCATTGCGGTATCGAGCGTGTCGATATGTGTGTCGGCTACCGCGCCGAGGACATCACCGCCGAACTCGCCCGTCTGGGCGCCGCCGGGCGCGTGCGCCTGCACCACAACCCGGATTTTGCACAAGGCTCCATTGTCTCGCTGTGGACTGTCGGGAGCGTGCTCACCGCCGGCGACACGGTCGTCTTCATGGACGGCGACGTGCTTTACGACCATCGCCTGCTGCAGCGCCTGATCGCCGCCGCGCCCGCGAACTGCTTCCTGATGGACCGAAATCTGCGTCCCGGCGACGAGCCGGTGCGGTTGTGCCTGCGCGACGGAAGGCTCGTGGACATCCGCAAGCGCCCGAAGGTCGCACACGACGAGGCCGGCGAGTGGATCGGCTTCGCCCGCTTCACGCCGGAGACCGCGGCGAGGATCGCCGCCGCGGCGGCAGGCCGCGTCGAGGCCGGGCGGCGCGACGAGGTCTACGAAGAGGCCTTCTGCGATGTGCTGGTTGCCGACACCACCGGCAGCTTCGGGATTGAGGATGTGACCGGCCTACCCTGGATCGAGATCGACTTTGCGGACGACCTTGAGACTGCCGAGCGCGATGTCTACCCGCGCCTGACGGCGCTACCGCGATGACCGTTCTGGTCACGGGTGCGTCCGGCTTCGTCGGCTCGGCCGTCGTCCGCCGCCTCATCGCCGCCGGCGAGGCAGTGCGCGTCCTGCTGCGCCCGACCGCCGACCGGCGCAATGTGGAGGGTCTGTCGGTCGAGGTCGCGATCGGCGACTTGCGTGACCGCGCGTCCCTGGACCGGGCGCTCACGGGATGCGAGGGCCTCTATCACGTCGCCGCCGACTACCGGCTTTGGGCCAGACGCCCGGACGAGATCTACGAGACCAACGTCGCCGGCACCAAGGCCATCATGCGCGCGGCCGGCGAGGCGGGCGTGCGCCGGATCGTCTACACCAGCAGCGTCGCCAGCCTCGGGCTCGGCTCCGACGGAAGCCCGGCCGACGAGGACACGGCCGTGACGCTGGCCGACATGATCGGCCACTACAAGCGCTCAAAGTTTCTGGCCGAGGCGCAGGTGCGCGAGCTGGTTCGCGCCCATGGCTTGCCGGCGGTCATCGTCAACCCCTCGACGCCCATGGGCCCGCGCGACATCAGGCCCACGCCCACCGGGCGCATGATCGTCGAGGCGGCGGCGGGGCGGATACCGGCAGTCGTGGACACGGGGCTGAATATCGTCCATGTCGACGACGTGGCCGAGGGCCATCTGCTCGCCTTCACGCGCGGGCGGATCGGCGAACGCTACGTCCTCGGCGGACAGAATATGACCCTGGCGGAGATCGTGGCCGAGATCGCCGCCTTGGCCGGCCGCCGGCCGCCGCGCCTGACCCTGCCCCACGGCCTGGTGCTGCCGCTCGCCTACGCCGCCGAAGGCTGGGCGCGGCTGACCGGGCGCGAGCCCTTCCTCACCGTCGACGGCGTTCGCATGGCGCAAAAGCGCATGTATTTCACCTCCGCCAAGGCCGAGGGGGATCTCGGCTACCGGGCGCGGCCGGTTGCGATCGCCTATCGCGAGGCGGTGGACTGGTTTCGCGCCAACGGCTATTTGGGCTGAGAGCGGACGACAGCGTGGAGAAATCGTGCACCGGCAATTGATGGCCCGGCGATGAAGCGCGCGCTCTTGACCGGCCTGATTTTCGGCCTGGCGCTGTTCACGGGCGTCATCGCCTATCAGGGCGTGGGCGACGTACTGGCCGCGGTCGCGGTCGCCGGTTGGGGGCTCCTCCTCGTCACCTTCGCCCATCTCGCGGTCGTGCTGATCGACGCGATGAGTTGGCGCGCCTTGCTCGACCACGGCACCCGACGGTCGCTGCACCGGCTTGCCTGGATGTGGTGGATCGGCGAGGCGGTCAACGCCCTGCTGCCGGTGGCCCAAGTCGGGGGAGAGCTCGTGCGCGCCCGGCTATTGAACCGCGACGGCGTGCCCGGAGCGCAGGCCGGCGCGTCGGTCGTCGTCGGGCTCACGGCCGGTGTCCTCACCCTGCTGATGTTCGCCGCCACCGGCGCCGTCTTGATGGGAGGCGACTTGCTGGCGAGCGAGGACGGATTGCCGCTGCTGCGCCTGGCCGTCGGCATCGCGGTCCTGGGTTGCCTGCTCTACGGCTTCTACCTAGCGCAACACAGGAACCTTTTCCTGAGGCTGGGGCGCCTCGTCGAACGCCTGGCGAGCGGCCGCGATTGGCTCGCCCTCACCGGCGATGCCGCGGCCCTGGACCGCAGCATCGTCGAGCTCTACCGCGCAAGACGCAAGTTCCTCGCCTGTTGCGCCTGGCGCCTGGTGGCCTGGCTGGCGGGCGTCGCGGAGGTCTGGCTCGCCCTGCATCTCCTCGGCTATCCGGCGACCTTCGCCGAGGCCTTCGTGCTCGAAAGTCTGGGTCAAGCGGCGAGGAGCACCGGCTTCGCCATTCCCGGCGCGCTCGGCGTGCAGGAGGGCGGATTTCTCGTCGTCGGTTTGCAGCTCGGCATTCCGGGAGAGGTCGCCCTCGGTGTCTCGCTTGTGAAGCGGGTGCGCGACCTGCTGCTCGGCCTGCCGGGATTGGCAAGCTGGAAGCTGGCCGAAGCGTCCCGGCTCATCGGCAAGCTGGAAGCTGGCCGAAGCGTCCCGGCTCATCACGCCGCGGCGCACCTGATTGCCGCATAATAAATTGCCGCGGCCGAGCGGGCGGATGGTAGACTGCACGGTGTCATTGAAGCGTCCGGAGGCGGAGGCCGGGCAAAGGCAACGGGAGGCGAGGCGATGGTTCCTGGAGGACCGGGCACCGCGGGCAAGTGT